>JBCBCH010000422.1:0-2704 GCA_038530835.1 Bacteroidota bacterium
GGCATAACTAGTTGCATCCATTTCCGCTAAATCCCCTCCCTTGTTGATAAAATCAAAAGTGCTGGCAAACCCTACTGGTTTTTCGTTGGGCAGGTGCCAGATATACAAATCCGTATCTTGTGGTTCAATGTTTCGGAAATGGTTTCGATTGGTCCACATCCGTTTGATATAATGGTTCATTTCCCCAAGTTTAGCATCATGCTTATAATAATAAAAGCTCAAGGCGTGTGCTTCCTCATTGAATTTGGGTTGGCCTGCTTCATTCTTATCCAAAAGGGTTTTGAACATATTTGGAAAATGCTTGGCCACGGCTTGGATGAACGCTCCAGATGCCAGTAGAATCTCGCCACCGCAGTAGAAGGGGACGGTTTTCATGGGCAAACCAAATTCTTCGAAAAGCACTTGCATTTGTCTACGAGTGATACCATGAATCATATAGTCCTCTTCGTATGGCATATTCATCGTAGCCGCTGGATGCTGTTTGAGTTGGTCGAAGACCTCTGAAAAATCCTTGTTAAATACGCAGTCGGAATCCAGTAATAAGAATGCGTCTTTTTCATTCATTTTTTCAGCCATGAAATCCACAATGGAGAATTCAAAAAACTGGTTTCGGAAACTTTGGAAATAATCTTGTGGGAGCGGATACTTGTTTTTAAGTGTGACCACTTCGATGTCATTCTTTTTAAAGAAAGCACTCAAGTCCATCCCATCAATCACAGGAACTGCTTCCGTGTTGGTAAAAAGAATGTGTTTGATTTCGGGATTTTTGGCATGAAAACGCAAGGAGGTTTCGAAAAACACAACAATACATCTCCAATACACTGCTTGAAATTCTGGGGTCGAAGAATTGCCCTTATTGTTTGGGAAATTGGATTGTTCCGCCACTGAATCCAAATAGACCCATGTGCCAATATACTTTACTATTTCACTTTTCATTAAAATTGTTTTTTCTAGCGATTTTTAGAAAGGTTTATATACATATGGGGGAAACATAGTTTTAACATTGCAGATAAGACGACAAACGGCACACGTACCGGAAAATGTCTTCGCATTAAATTCAAATTGGACGAAAAATCCAATCCAAGCGGACTTTTCATGATTTTAAGTCGTTCCTTAAACGATTTCTTTGCGAACTTTTGGTAAATGTCTGAATGGTCATTATCGCATACACCCAAAAAGGTCGGCATGACCAATACGGGTAAATTCTTTTTCGCTGCCTTGAGCGTATAATCATAGTCGGCTACCCCATGTTTGTATCCTTCTGAAAGCGTACCTACTTTTTCTACAACATCATGGGAAACAAACAAAATGTTGGCATTGCCCAATTCGCACGACTGATACCTGCCATTTGGAGGAAGGTGATTGTACTTGAATGTAAACCTATTGGTCAACTTTGCACCACCATAGGTGAGTTTTCCACTTTTGGAATCCTGCGTGGAACCGATGTAAATACCACCTTTGCCGAATTCGTTTTTGCAATAGGAATCCGCATCCAAAAAAGCTTGCAGTACATTGTATTCTAGAATGGTATCATCGTTTAACAAAAAATAGGCGTCGAAAGATTCAGACATAGCCTGTTTCCAGGAATTGCGCATCCCTCCGGCCCAAAACAGTTCACCGTTACCCTGTAAAATGCGTACTTGTGGAAATGCTTCTTTAACGGCTTCAGAGGTGCCATCAGTCGAGCCATCATCGGTTAAGAAAACAGCCATTTCCAAAATAGAACCCACCCTTGCTTGCGCTTCGTATAAACTCTTCAGCGCATGTAAGGTTTTGTCTTTTCTATTAAAGCATGTTAAGAGTACTGCTAACTTCATCGGTTTAGTTTAATAGCAATTCGTGATTTAAGATTCTCCTCGTTACTTATTGCTTTCTATGGGAAAATCATTTCTTTAAACCAAATTGATATGAAAAAATTGCTTCATCAGTCCTTTCAAGGTGTGTTATGAATTAACGGTTCGTTAAGCTTGCGCTCTGTTTGAATTTCATCTTCGATATAGGAGTTCAACATCCCTAGAATTAGGCAAAAAAGCGAAAAGAGGATGAAATACCCCTCCAATATGGGTTCCACAAAAAAGGAAAGCATAAAGCTGGTACAATACAATATCAACTGACCATCCAACAATCTCGGTTTTGGATACAACCTGTACAGTTGCAATACCTTTTTTATAGAAGAAATGGTAAAGAGCATCAACAGAAAGAGGGAAAGTAATCCTCCTACTCGTGTGGCATCCAGCCATAGATTATGCGAAAACCCGAACTCTTCCACATTCCATCCCAAAGGGTCCTTGAACATTTGCTCAAATGATTTTTCCCATCTAGCCGTTCTTCCTCCGGCAGATGCTGCTCCGTTGGTTTTACTGTCTGCTCTATCAGCATAGGCAGATAAAAGTTCTGAGCTTGTATCCAAAGTGATATAACTGATGGCAATATTGACCCCAATAAATATCAATGCGAAAAGTCCAATGTTTTTCTTTATGTTTTGTTTGCCCATTTTATAGAATATGGCTACCACCACTGTGAATAGCGAAAGCGCTACTTGTGTACGACTCCCAAGACGCAAGACGCAGAGCAAAGAGATTAGGTAAATGCCTCCAAGAATCAAAAGACCTCCGCGTTTATGAAGTATTTTTCTATTTATGATAAAAAAACCTGGAATACACATGTTTAAAGCGAATCCGGCGGCCATATTGGTAGCACTTTG
>JBCBCH010000423.1:0-2686 GCA_038530835.1 Bacteroidota bacterium
GCCAATGACCGAAAAGTTGCGGAAGGGCTTCAGCAATTTATCAAGAGATAGTTCTGTTCACACGATGCTGCATTTTACCCAAATAGGACTTCAATCAGTTAATCTAAGGTTCCCATAAGTAGACCTAAGGAGTGCTCGCGTAATTCTTGCAATCTTGGCAGAACCTCAGTATAGTCGATAGGCTTAAGCCGTGTAACATCTAAATTTGCCAAATCATTTTCATCTACTCCTATATGCTCAAGTCCCAAGAGCCCCAATAGATTGGACATTCGTGTCTTTCCCCTTGCCTTATTAAAAACGCAAATGAATTGCTTTTGGAACAAGATTGAAAATGCGACGCCATGAAAAGAATCGGTTACAATTAGTTGGCTATGGGCAATTCCGCTCAACCAGGATGAGACAGGTGGAAATGTTTGTTTTGATCGTTCAAAGAACAAACTTGAGAGGCTAATTGGTTTACTACTCCTTTTGTAGTTGATTTTGATGGGAAGTCTTAAATGATCTGCAGCACGAGTAAGAAAAGCAAGTTTTTTTGGACTAGGGTCCAATAGATATTGTGTGACGAATTCGCCAGTTGTGTTTTTCCCTATTAAGGAATCGAAAACTGTAGGATTTAATAAAACAGGGTCCAATACGCAATGCGCTTCAGCATCAAATAATTCTTTGCAAATGACTACACCGCTTTTTTCGCGGGTGGTAATCAGGTCGAATTTTTTTAATAATTCTTGAATTACTGTTACATCTTCCTCATTGCCCTCATATCGGTCCAAACCAAAACTAGCGGCATACGAAATTCTTTTCACGCCTTCGGGAACAAAATCAAGAAAGTAACTATACCCTAGCCCTCCCGTAAAACTTTTACGCCAAACTTGGTCACTACCTACCACTATAGCGTCGTAAATAGAGAAATTATAACTTTTCAAATCATGGTAAAATATTGATTTACTTGGGCTTATACGCAAATGATGCTTGCGAAATGCAATGAAATTATAGGTTAAAAATGTTTTTTTGAAAAATTTTCCAAGTCGAATCTTCAAACTCTTTTTAGGAACTAGATTGATAATTTCGACATCATGTCCGTTATTATTCAAAATGTTCGACAAAGCATAAGCTTGCAATACGGCTCCGTAATTGTCTGAATAATGATAGGTTAAGATTCCAATTTTCATGGTTAGTTTGATAAGAGTCTTGTAGTGAGGTTTCCAAGAGCTATTCGTAGGCTCTAGATTCCATGGCAAATATCTGTAAAACGACAGAAAGGAGTAAATCTTCACTACTAAAAACATATTTTACCTTTTAACTGCAATTATGCTTTTGTTTTCCCGGAACGTATAGGATGCCTTTATTATGCTTTGAGGCGGACTTTGCTTTTAAACGCCCTAAAAGCATCCTTTCTTGGGAATTGGTGTATTTTTGCCGTGAAAAGAACATGGCAATCGAGGTTAAACAAACTACACGGGCCCAAGAGTCCACAAACGCCATAGAGCGACTTTACATTACCATGCGCCATTTGCTCAACCGTGGGTTCTATAAACCTTCTGGAGTTTCGGGGAATGCACTTAGAAATGCACTTTTGGTCCTTCGTCCGGAAATTTATGGATCCATCGCCGAGGAAAAAGCAGAGTTGAATGGGTTGGTTTATGTTTTGGAAAGATTACCTGAAGGCATTGAAGAATGTCGCTACATCAATTTGACATCTGACGAGGGCTTTTCCAAATCCCACTTGACCCCTATAGTCCCGCCCAAGCGAAGAAGAAATTGCTATCGAATTGACGAGGAGCAAATGAACATAGAAATCACTCGCGGAAGAAGTGATATTTATGATATTTTGACCCACTTGACTTTTTTGTTTGTAGAGTCCAATAAAATTTGTGACCGCGTTTTGGTTGATGAGGGAGAACGAACCACTAGAGATTGGATAAAGCTTGAGGAGTTTGTAAAACAAGAAGAAAAAGAAGAGTCAGAACGAGAAGTTGCCCTCATACATGCTGCCAATATTTTAGGACGTACCTATGACGAGATTGTAGCCGTCCACCACAAGCTGGGTTCCGAAAATGACACCGATAGGTTCTTAAACGTGATATATTGGTTGGGAAACCTGGCTGTTGAAGAAGAAACTACAGGAAACAAGCGCACCATCACCTTTAGTCCTTTGCTACGAGAGCGATTGGGACATCATATTCATGGAGAGCGTTGGGCGGAAAACATCAAAAACACACTTTTGGCCCATAATATGCTCAATCGTCCATTGCATATTATTAGCGCCAACATGCATAGTGTGATGAATTCCATTTTTGCCCGAAACGCCTTGACCAAAGACTTTCCAGAATCGAGTTCGTTGGAAATCTACGAGGCACTAGGTTCAGAAAAACATAGCAGTCTGCAAGAAAAGGTGGAACAGTTGGCAAAAGATAATGGAATGATTTTCATCGACGACGTTTCTGGAGCGAACATTGATGTTCAAATTTTTGATACTGCCCTGTTTAGGGAAGGAGCATGCTGTTATGATTTTGGAGCCAAGTCAGATGAAAACAAACCTATTATTTTTGTGATGGATTATGCTTTTGGTGAACAAGCATATGAAACGATAGATGAGCTTTTGAAGCCCCTGGACATTGACGGGGAAAAGAGATTTTTGAATGTCGCATCCCTTTCCATTATGGGAAAAGCAGGTATTTTGGAAGGC
>JBCBCH010000424.1:0-2685 GCA_038530835.1 Bacteroidota bacterium
ATTCTCGTTTCCGTATCGGAACCTAATTTGTTTTTCAACAAGGGTACGCGTACGGTTCGCTCCCCATAGTTGACCATGGCCCATGGAAAAACCAGTTCTTGGGAGACTTTTCCATCTTCTTCTACAGTCACGTTGGCAGGGGTAAGACCAATATTTTGCAAATTGATGATGGTCTGCTGGGATTGTTCGGCTTCTTCAAGCGGGTCTACCAAATTGTACTGAATCTGGGGATTGACGGCCTGAAAAGACTGAATAAGTTGAACGGTTTCGGTTTTGAGTTTTTGAAACTCTGCGGGTAGGCTGCCATCCAAAAGAATGTCTACCACAACTGGCCCTTCAAAAGATTGGGTGATTTCACGAGTCGGTTCAGAGAGCGTATACCGCTGGTCTTCCGTCAAGTCAAATCGGGAATACACGAAACTGCCAAGCACATTGAGAACAATACAGACTGCTATGGCCACAAGCGCTTTCAAAAGGGCATTCTGCTTCATGAAGTGCTTGTTTTTAATTTGAGAAAAGTAAAATAGAGGAAGAGTATGGTCACACTGACAAAATATACAAGGTCCCGTGTATCCAAAACGCCCTTGGCGATGCTGTCAAAGTGATATTTAGCCCCGAAAGTCTGGAATACCAACTGTTGACTTCCTTCAGTAAACAAGGTAGATGCTGCGTCAAATCCTAAAAAAAACAAGAAGCAAAAAACTATTCCAATCAAAAAAGAGACAATCTGGTTCTCGGAAAAGGTGGAAGCAAAAAGACCCATGCTGATGTATGCTGATAAAAGAAACAGCAATCCGAAATAAGAACCCCATAAAACCCCGGAATCATAATTTCCTGTAATAATACCAAGGTCCGAGATGCTAAAGATATAAATAAGGGTAGGGGATACCGCCAAAAGACAAAGGACCAATGTGCCCAGAAACTTTCCCAAAACTACTTGACCCAATGAAATGGGTTTGATACGAAGCAATTCATACGTCCCCAATTTGAATTCCTCTGAAAAGCTTTTCATGGTAATGGCGGGAACCAAAAAAATAAAGACCCAGGGCGCCAACAAAAAAAGGTTGCTCAAATCTGCAAAACCGTAATCAAATATATTGAAAGGACCTCTAAAAATCCACAAGAATAACCCGGTGAGGGTCAAGAATAATCCGATAATGAGGTATCCCACCGGAGAAGTGAAGAACGTTCGAACTTCCTTTTTAAACAGTGCAAACATGCTTAGCGAGATTGGATGACTTCTTTGGACAAATGGCTTCTTTTAAAATAAATAACGTCAAGATTCCTTCATTTCGTCCGCAAAGGTAACAGAATGTTTGTTTACACTCCACGCCTCCGCCTTTTCAGAGAACAAAACCTTGGTGTCGGCCCATACCGTTTTGAAAAATGAAGAGTTTCGATAGGCTTCCAAGTATGTATCCGATAGCCAATGGCTGTAAGTAAAAAAGATGTTGGGATGCATTTTATCCTGATACAGCTCCACAAATTGACATCCTTCAAAAGAGACGATGCCTCTTCGTGATTTTTCGAAAAGTTCCAAGAAATCCGGAATTTTATCCTCTTGAAAAGTAAGTTTCACGATTCGTATGAGCATCACAAAAAGTTTATGGTTACCACATCCCTATAATTCAATCCCAATAGGGTAGAGGCACCACCCACACTGCTCAGGTCACTTTTGTAAATAGCCAATTCCAAAAAACCGCTCGAATTGAAAAGCGCAAGCGCATCACCAGCACCTTTGCGCTGGTTTTTGGGTAGTTCAAAATTGATAATGCCATTATAGGTATTTTGGATGGCCTTGATTTTGGTAGTCCGCGCGACAATTTCAAAATCGCGTCCATTTCGATAGGCCTCAAAAAGGTTTCGCTCGATATTGCTTACCGTATTGCCGTAGTTATCAATGTAAATGATATTCCCTATCAAAGTTGCACCGTTGTTGGTTACCCGAGGTTGGAATTCTTTAGACTCCTTTAAAGCGGTCATCGGCTTTCCGATGATTTCGGGTTTTCCTCCTCGCGCCAAATGACAGGCTACGGGTACAAAAACATCTAAGGTAGGAAAGGCCGTTTGCCGAGTGTTGGGCAAATTGATTTCCATGATTTTAGGATTCACCCCCCCGGAAATAAGCAAGGAAAGAATACCGTTGTCCGCCCCAACAAAATATTGTCCATCCAATTCCAAAATTACATGGGCATTTTCTGGTGATACTTCCGCATCCACACCAATAAGATGAATACTGTCTTCTGGAAAGTTGGGATAGGCATTTTTCAACACATAAGCCGTCTCTTGAATATGAAAGGGTTGTATTCGATTTGAGATATCAACAATCGTGGCATCGGGGAGTTGTTTTAAGATTTGACCTTTTATAGCGCCAACAAAATGGTCTTTGTCCCCAAAGTCAGTAGTCAAGGTAATGATGGCCATACAATGCTGTTGATATGTTTTTGGGCGCCCATATTGATTTTTGGTTAAGTTTGTTGGGTAAAAATAAACAATTAGACGAAATACATTTCTTCGCCGATAACCCTAAAATACGTCCCTCTTTTTGAACGAACTCATCATAGAACTTACAGAGATTAGTCCACAGGATTTCTTTGGACAGCGGAATGAAACGATTGAGCTTTTAAAAAAATACTTTCCCAAACTAAAGATTGTTGCCCGAGGCAATAAAATCAAGGTGTATGG
>JBCBCH010000425.1:0-2675 GCA_038530835.1 Bacteroidota bacterium
CCGCTGGTTTGGCAATGTGTACGCAAAGCCATGGATTTTGGGTTCTGCGGATTGAACTGTTTTACGATTTTCGCCCATAGCATTCGCCCAGCTCGCATTTTTGCGATTTCCATGAAGTGGTGCATGCCTATTCCCCAGAAGAAGGATAGACGCGGTGCGAAATCATCGATTTTCAAACCGGCCTTAAGGCCCGTCCGGATGTATTCCAGACCATCGGCCAAGGTATAGGCCAATTCAATTTCAGCTGTGGCACCTGCTTCATGCATGTGGTATCCCGATATACTGATGCTGTTGAATTTGGGCATGTATTGGCTGGTGTACTCAAAAATATCCGCAATGATTTGTATGGATGGACTCGGCGGATAGATATAGGTATTCCGAACCATAAACTCTTTGAGAATGTCATTTTGGATGGTACCTGCCAGTTGATGCGGTGCAACGCCTTGTTCTTCCGCGGCCACAATATAAAAAGCCATCACGGGTAACACAGCTCCATTCATCGTCATGGAAACGGACATTTTATCCAAAGGAATGCCATCAAACAAAACTTTCATGTCTTCCACGGAGTCAATGGCTACACCTGCCTTACCGACGTCACCTATAACCCTTTCATGGTCACTGTCATACCCTCTGTGCGTAGGCAAATCAAAAGCGACGGAAAGCCCCTTTTGCCCTGCGGCCAAATTTCTTCGGTAAAATGCGTTGCTTTCTTCGGCTGTAGAGAAACCAGCATACTGCCGAATGGTCCAAGGACGCGTGATGTACATGGTGGAATACGGTCCTCTAAGATAAGGCGGAATCCCTGCAGCGAATCCTAGATGCTCCGTTTCCTCGCTTAGCGAAACAGGCCCGATTGCGTCAACATCTCCCTTATTTTTATCCTTAGATAGGCTGCTAAGTCTTAAATCACTGAAATCCTTTCTTTTCACGTTTTACCTCAAATATTAGAGTGGAATATTTCCATGTTTTTTCCGTGGCGTCTCTACCACTTTGTTTTCCAAGATAGAAAACGCTTTAATGAGTTTTCTCCTGGTATTTTTCGGTTCGATGACCTCGTCAATAAATCCTCTTTGCGCTGCACTGTATGGGTTGGCAAACAAATCGGCATATTCTGCTTCCTTCTCTTTCAGTTTGGCTTCTGGGTCTTCCGCGTTTTGAATTTCCTTTCTAAAAATGATTTCACTAGCCCCTTTGGCACCCATCACGGCAATTTCGGCAGTGGGCCAAGCAAAGTTAAAGTCTGCGCCGATATGCTTGGAGTTCATCACATCGTAAGCGCCTCCGTATGCTTTTCGGGTAATTACCGTGACTTTTGGGACCGTCGCTTCGCTTAAGGCGTATAACAATTTAGCGCCATTGGTGATGATGCCATTCCATTCTTGGTCAGTTCCCGGTAAAAATCCTGGAACATCTACCAAAACCAAAAGCGGAATATTGAAACAATCGCAGAAACGCGTAAATCGAGCTCCTTTTTTGGAACTATCCACATCGAGCACCCCGGCTAAAACCATAGGCTGGTTGGCTACAATACCAACACTTTTTCCGGCGATACGACCAAAGCCAACGACTAAATTTTCTGCATAGTCTTTATGCACTTCATAGAAAGAATCACCATCCAAAATACCCTCTACCACTCTTTTAATATCGTAAGGTTGGTTGGCATTTTCGGGCACGATGTTTTCCAATTCCAACCGTTCTTCGGTTCCCAATTCGAAAGCCAGTTCGGGCGTGGTGTCTTCACAATTTTGAGGAAGGTAACCTAGCAATTTTTTGATTTGATTGATGCAATCCACATCATTTGAAGCGGTAAAATGCGTCACCCCACTTTTGGTGGCATGGGTCATGGCACCGCCCAATTCTTCTGCTGTTACCGCTTCGTTTGTCACGGTTTTGACCACATTTGGCCCGGTCACGAACATATAACTACTGTTTTCAACCATGATGGTGAAGTCGGTCATGGCTGGTGAATACACTGCACCTCCCGCGCATGGGCCCATAATGGCGGAGATTTGTGGAACCACCCCAGAGGATTGCACATTTCTATGGAAAATATCGGCATAACCGCCCAACGAACGCACCCCCTCTTGGATTCGAGCGCCACCACTATCGTTCAAACCAATCACAGGGACGCCAATTTTTAGGGCCAAATCCATGATTTTGCAAATTTTTTCGGCATGGGTTTCAGAAAGGGCTCCTCCAAAAACAGTGAAGTCTTGTGCAAAAACGCAAACTTTTCTTCCGTTTACGGTACCAAAACCAGTAACCACACCATCGCCGTAAAACATCTGGTTTTCCATTCCGAAGTCTTTGGTGCGGTGGGTCACCAAAATGCCTTGTTCTTCAAAAGAGCCTTCATCCATTAAAAAATGAACCCGTTCACGAGCAGTGAGTTTTCCTTTTGCATGTTGTTTTTCGATGCGCTCTTGGCCTCCTCCAAGTTTTGCTTTTTCCAGTTTTTCAAAAAGCACTTCTTTTTCCTTTCCCATGATGCAGGTTTTAACTTCGGTTGGTTTTCCAATTTGATTCGAGACGATTGCCAACAACCACTTTTTTTTGACTTTCGAGATAGTGTTTCAGAGCAATTTTGGCGGCAATCCGTTTTTCGGCCTCCAAGCCTTCGTCATAAATGGCTTTGGACCAATATTTCTTTACAAAATGGGTATCAAAATCCCCGG
>JBCBCH010000426.1:0-2659 GCA_038530835.1 Bacteroidota bacterium
GAACTGCAGGATTTAACCCAAGAACTGGGGTTTTCCATGTCCTCTGATATGGGAAACCCCAGTTCTTGGGTTAAATCCTGCAGTTCTCTAAAGTATTTTGGTGTTCTTGCTTTGGAAAGAGTGTTCATGCTACTCCAATCGAATTTCTGAAACGGAAGCTCCCGAAGGAATCATGGGAAAAACATTATCCTCTTTTTCCACTTTTACTTCAAGGAAATAAGGTTCGTCCGACGCAATCATCTCTGCCACAGCCTGCTGCAATTCCTCACGTTGGCTTACCCTTTTGGCGGTAATGTGATATCCTTCTGCAATTTTTACAAAATCTGGATTGACCATAACGGTTGAGGCGTAACGGCTTTCAAAGAAAAGCTCCTGCCACTGTCGTACCATTCCCAAATGGTCATTGTTCAATACCACCACTTTTACTGGGACTTGATGCTGCTGCATGATGCCCAATTCTTGAATGGTCATCTGATATCCGCCATCACCTATAATAGCAACCACTTCGCGGTCCATTGCACCCATTTTTGCCCCAATTGCAGCGGGCAGTGCAAATCCCATGGTTCCTAGTCCACCTGAAGTAATATTGCTTTTGGTCTCGCTAAAGCGAGCATACCGACATGCAACCATCTGATGCTGGCCCACGTCGGTTACAATAACCGCATTATCATTAGTAGCCTTATTGATTTGCTGAATCACCTCCCCCATGGTAAGTCCAGGTTTGGTAGGATTCAAATCTTTATCAATTACTTTTTTGAACTCGATATCGTATTTACGGTCAAATTCCTTCCGCCACTCGGTATGCTCATTTTCATTGATTAAAGGAAGGATTTGTCCCAATGTTTTTTTGGCATTTCCTAGAACAGCGACATCCGCCTTAACGTTTTTGTTTATTTCTGCAGGGTCAATTTCAAAATGGATGATTTTCGCTTGTTTGGCGTAGGTATCCAAACTACCGGTTACCCGGTCGTCAAAACGCATACCAATAGCAATGAGAACATCACATTCATTGGTCAATACATTTGGGCCATAGTTTCCATGCATTCCCACCATACCCACGTTCAACGGGTGGGCAGTATCCATGGCAGAAAGTCCCAATATCGTCCAAGCGGCAGGAATTCCCGACTTTTCCACCAAGGCCTTGAGTTCTTCTTCGGCCTCACCGAGAATTACCCCTTGCCCATACACAATGTAGGGACGTTTTGCATTATTTATTAGCGCTGCGGCAGCTTCAATGGCGTTTGGCTCTGGTTCTGGAACGGCTTGATAACTGCGCACCGCAGTGCACTTGTGATATTCAAATTCTACTTCTTCAAACTGAGCGTTCTTGGTAATATCGATAAGCACAGGGCCGGGCCTTCCCGCTTTCGCGATATAAAATGCTTTCGCGAAAATTTCTGGAATTTCGGAAGCTTTCGTGATTTGATAATTCCATTTCGTCACTGGAGTTGAAATCCCAACGATATCTGTTTCCTGAAACGCATCCGAACCCAGTAAATGCCTCGGTACTTGCCCGGTTATGCAAACTATCGGAGTAGAATCTATTTGGGCGTCTGCCAGCCCAGTAACCAGATTGGTCGCGCCAGGACCTGACGTGGCCATGGCAACGCCTACTCTACCAGAAACACGAGCATACCCTTGGGCAGCATGCGTAGCTCCTTGCTCATGCCTCGCGAGAATATGGGTTAATCTATCTTGAAACTTGTAGAGTTCATCATATACGGGCATAATTGCCCCTCCGGGATACCCATAAATCAAATCTACCCCTTCAGCTACAAGACAGTGAATGATAGCCTCAGCGCCTGTAACTTTTAGTCGTTCTGCGCTTTTGGATTCGGTTTTTTGAACCTTCATTGTTTCCATAAGCATTTCTTTACCTCGTTAGTATTATTACAACATGTCGGTCACACAACCCAAAGACGCCGATGATACAGTTTTGGCATATTTGTAAAGGCTCCCCTTGACTACTTTCAAAGGGGGTGCTGACCATTTTTCCTTTCTATTTGTGATTTCCGCATCCGTTAAAGCCACGGAAATACTATTTTTCTCTGCATCTATGGTTATGACATCACCATCTTCGACCAGACCAATCACTCCGCCATCCTGCGCCTCCGGAGCAATGTGACCCACAACAAATCCATGGGTACCCCCTGAAAAACGACCGTCGGTTATCAAAGCGACATCTTTACCGAGTCCAGCGCCCATAATAGCTGCTGTCGGTTTTAGCATTTCAGGCATTCCAGGACCTCCTTTGGGACCTTCATAGCGAATCACTACCACATCACCTTTACTGACCAAACCGTTTTTAATACCGTCGTTGGCCTCAAATTCTCCGTTAAAGACTTTCGCTGGTCCGGAAAAATATGTGCCTTCCTTACCGGTAATTTTTGCAACTGCACCTTCCTCAGCAAGATTGCCATATAGGATGCGCAGGTGCCCAGTCTCTTTGATGGGCTTATCCAAATCCATGACCACTTGCTGTCCTTCATTCAAGCCTGGAAGTGATTCCAAATTCTCTGCGACCGTTTTTCCTGTGACCGTCAAACAATCCCCATGCAGCATTCCATGCTTTAACATAAACTTCATTACAGCAGGTATACCACCCACATTATGAAGGTCTTCCATCAAATATTTTCCACTGGGTTTTAAATCTGCCAAA
>JBCBCH010000427.1:0-2657 GCA_038530835.1 Bacteroidota bacterium
GAAAAGTTTTTTTCGGTTTTTTAGGGCTCTTTTCTTCCATTTTGATTTCATGTGAAGGTCTTTTTGCGGATAAAGCTGAGAAAGAACCGCTGGCACGCGTGGGTGATGTGTTTTTGTATAGGGAAGATAAGAGCCCTAAAAAACCGAAAAAAACTTTTCGTTGGAGTGAAAACATTGGGCAAAAATAAAAAATACCCTATGCCTTGCAACTTCGATAAGAACTCGTTAACAGATTTTTATATACTTTACTACCGCTTTTATTTTGGTATTTTTAGAAAACCAAGCTTTTGTTCACCCTTCTGGTAGAGTAAAGTGCCTTTTCCTCCAGAAATGAAACGAGAAACTATGAAACCCGTATTGGACCGAAAAATTAAGTTGATTTGGGATTTTAGAGGCCCCCAAGCTGCAAGAACGGCAGAGCACTATCAAAAACATTTGGCCGAATTCGTAACCTTGGAAGAACTGAAACACGATATTTCCGGTTTTCAGCATTTTTCAGATATGCACAGTATTGCGTATTTGGTGGTGGCTGAATTTGAAATGAAAGATGTTCGCGAAATTTTGCGTCCCAACCGCGGAGAAATCTATACCGAATAAACCAAACCTCAACCTATGTTACGATTTCCGATTGGAATCTTATTGCTGTTGTTGACAGTAGTAGGATGCACCGAAACCCCAGAGAAAGACCCATTGCTTTCCGCTCTGTCTTCAGAAGATGAAAGAATTGCCACGGTGATGGACAGCTTGGCAAAATACAAGGTGCAAATTCTCTATACCCAAATTGACCGAACAAAGGACAGCTTGATTTTCACGGATTACAGCTTTCAAGTAAACGACAGTCAATATTTCTATCCCGCCAGTACCGTTAAGTTTCCTGCAGCGGTGGCTGCCTTGGAAAAACTAAATGGTTTGGATTCCTTGGACAGAAATACCAGATTCTACGTTGAAGGAGATTCAGTAGAAACCACAATCGCAAAATGTATCCAAGAAATTTTTGCGGTTTCAGATAATGCTGCCAACAATCGGTTGATTGAATTTTTAGGTCAAGATGATTTGAATAGCAGAATCACACTTTCCGGAGCGGGAACCATTCGAATCGCACACCGCCTTTCCACAGGCAACGCGGATGATGTAACCACTAAACCTTTGGTGATTTATATTAACGATAGTACAACCACCACAAGTGAGGTGATACACAATACGCCGCCAAAACCTTTGGGAATTTTGGAAACCCTTAAGGGCATTGGCTACTATGCAGGGGATTCTCTGATTCAAGAGCCATTTGATTTTAGCCTCAAAAACCACTACCCTATTGAAACACAGCATAATGTTTTGAAACGCATTATGTTTCCAGAGCAGTTTGAAGCGCACCAACGCTTCGGTCTGAGCGAAGACCAGCTGGACTTTTTGCATACCGCAATGCATACCTTACCTGGCGCACAAGGATATGATACGGAAACCTATTACGACAGTTACGTAAAGTTTTTTCTGTTTGGCGATAACACGGAGCCCATGCCCAAAAGCATTAAGATTTACAATAAAGTGGGCTATGCGTATGGTACCCTTACTGACTGCGCATACATACAGGATACTGAAAACAATGTGGACTTTTTGCTAACTGCCACCATTTTGGTCAACTCAGATGGTATTTTCAATGACGATGCCTATGAATACGATGAAATCGGGATTCCCTTTTTGGCACAACTGGGACGGGAAATCCATCAACTGGAAATTGACCGCAAAAAGAAGTAACAAAAAAGCACCGCGTTGCGGTGCTTTTCTAATACGCCCAGCACTTAAACTAGTTGGGCATAACAACATCCTCAATCACATGAATCACTCCGTTGGATGCAGCTACATCTGTTTTGGCAATCTTACTGTAGTTGCCTTTGGCGTCTTTCAAGTAGATTCCGCCATCTTTACTCATAGCAGTTAATTTCCCTCCGTTCAATGTCGTGAGTTCAACTTTTCCTTTTCCGCTTTTCAAGGCAGCGGCTACGTCAGCAGCCATAAGCTTGCCAGAAACCACATGATAGGTCAAGATTGCGGTCAATGCATCTTTGTTTTCCGGCTTCAAAAGCGTTTTCAAAGTCTCAGCATCAATTTTGGCAAAGCCTGAGTTTACTGGGGCAAATACCGTAAGGGGTCCGTCCCCTTTAAGGGCTCCAACCAAATCGGCGGCTTTAACCGCTGTTACCAAGGTCGAGAAATCCTCAACAGAGGCTGCTACATCTACAATATCTTGTGCTTGAGATTTTTGAGCAAAAAGGGCCAAAGCCAAAATCGAGGTAATAAAGAGTAACTTTTTCATTTTTTAGATTTGAAATTAAAATTGAATTTTTAGATTTTTTGCGCGCTGTTCAATTCTAATTACACGGTCTTTTTCCGGTTGGATGAGCTCGAGGTATTTTTATCATATCTTTAACATAGCGATGATTCGGAACTTGGATGACATACAACTGACCAAAAAGGTTTCAGAAGGAGACCAAAGAGCATTGTACCAGTTATACGATAAATATTCGTCAGCCATTTATGGCGTAATTCTACGGATGTGTCGTGATGAAGACCTAGCCAAAGACCTCTTGCAATGCGATAGGCCCAAGTGTAGAATCTTCCTTTTTTGGGGTCGTAGCTGTCAATGTTTTTCCAGATTTTCA
>JBCBCH010000428.1:0-2653 GCA_038530835.1 Bacteroidota bacterium
AAAGAACTTTTGAATATCAAGGAAAGTGAAACTTTGGTACTTCAATAAAATGATACTAATGAAGGATGCTTTTTTTCTTGCGTTCTTGTTATGCTCGTTCATCATTGTTGCCCAAGAGGAAACCACTTCCCAAGAAACCCTTGAGGTAACGTATACCGGTGAGGTTGTCGATAGCAGTACTGGAGAACCCATCCCCTATGTCAACATAGGAATCATCGGGGCTCGGATGGGTACGGTGAGTAACAGCAAAGGGATTTTCAACCTAATGATTGACGACCCGTCTAAATATGAAGACAAAAACTTGCTGATTTCATGTTTGGGCTATGAACCGAAAGAAATTCCGGTTAATGCGCTTCCCAAGGTTTTTGATGGTTTTCCCAAAATTCTATTGAAACCCAAAGTATACGAACTCGATGAGATTACGGTTTCCAATTTGGATGGTGATTTTGTCAACCAGCGCTTGGGCTACCGCAATAGTGGGGAACAAATATTTGGGTATTGGATTGGCGATACCGGACTTGGTGCAGAACTTGCTACCCGTATCATCGCGCGCAAAGGCAAACGAAAGCTCAAAACATTGGAATTCGAAGTGTGGCATATCACCGCGGATAGTGTTCAGGTACGGGTGAATATCTACGCTTCCAACAATAAAAAAGGTGGGATTCCTGGTGAAAATCTGAATACGTCTCAAAAAAACATTTTATACACTATAACAAAGGATACCAAAATTGGCCGTGTAGACTTATCAGACTACAACATCTATGTAGAGAATGATTTTTTTGTTTCACTAGAGCTTTTGGGAATGTTTGGAGGTGATGAAATCGAGCTGATTCTTGCTGGAACTTTATCACGTCCCGGGTCGTTTCGAAAATATGTAAGTATGGGCCGCTGGGAGCGTTTGAGTTATTCCATGGCGTATCGCGTACAAACCGAATATTGGGCTGAGGGCCGAGCGTTGCGCAGAATGGAGCGAAAAGTGGCACGTCTGGAAAAAACGAATCGTTATGTTTCGGGTTTTGTTTTGGAAATGGGACGCCCAATATCCAATGTGAAAGTGAGCAATACCCAGAGCAAGGAAGTCACCATTACCGATGAAAATGGGAAATATCGCATCTTGGCCAAAACTGATGATGTATTGCATTTTACCCGTTCCGGATTTACAGAACGCTACAAACGGGTGGAAGAGAAACCTACCGTCAATGTTAGTCTCGTTAGGGAGGCGCGATAAACACTACACTTGTAAAACCCCCATATTGAAGGTTTTTTGGATTGGGGCATGATTTGCGGCTTCGATGCCCAAAGAAATCCAAGTTCGGGTGTTTTTTGGGTCGATGATGGCGTCAGTCCATAAGCGCGCCGCGGCGTAATAGGGTGACACCTGGTGGTCATAGCGCTGTTTGACCTTTTCGAACAGTTCTTTTTCTTGATTGGCATCCAAAGTCTCTCCGTTTTTCTCTAGCGCTGCTTTTTCAATTTGCAAAAGAACCTTGGCAGCGGAATTACCGCTCATTACCGCTAGTTCAGCGCTTGGCCAAGCCATGATGAGTCTCGGGTCATAAGCCTTGCCGCACATGGCATAGTTTCCAGCGCCATAACTATTACCGATAACCACGGTAAATTTCGGAACCACGGAGTTGCTAACTGCATTGACCATTTTGGCACCATCTTTTATGATGCCCCCATGTTCACTTTTACTACCCACCATAAATCCAGTAACATCTTGTAAAAACACCAAGGGTATCTTTTTCTGGTTGCAATTGGCGATAAAGCGTGTGGCCTTATCTGCAGAATCGGAATAAATAACCCCTCCAAATTGCATTTCACCCTTTTTGGTTTTGACCACTTTGCGTTGGTTGGCCACAATACCCACAGCCCAACCATCAATTCGGGCATAACCAGTTAGAATACTTTTCCCATAACCTTCTTTGTAAGGCTCGAATTCCGAATTATCGACCAGTCTTTTGATGATTTCCAGCATGTCATATTGGTCGCTCCTAGATTTGGGAAGAATACCATAAATATCTTCTGGATTCTCCTTCGGTGGAGAAGTGGCTATTCGATTGAATCCCGCTTTTTCGAAGTCTCCTATTTTGGACATGATGTTCCGAATGGTGGTCAGCGCATCTTTATCGTCCTTGGACTTATAATCGGTTACGCCACTGATTTCGGAATGGGTAGTAGCCCCACCTAAAGTTTCATTATCAATGCTTTCCCCAATAGCCGCTTTCACGAGATAACTTCCCGCGAGAAAGATACTTCCAGTTTTATCTACGATAAGGGCTTCATCGCTCATTATGGGCAAATACGCGCCACCTGCTACGCAACTTCCCATCACCGCCGAAATTTGGGTAATGCCCATACTGCTCATTTGGGCATTGTTTCTAAAAATCCTTCCGAAGTGCTCTTTATCTGGAAATATCTCATCCTGCATGGGGAGGTATACTCCAGCGCTATCCACCAAATAGATGATGGGTAGTCGGTTCTCCATGGCAATTTCCTGAGCACGAAGGTTTTTCTTTCCCGTAATGGGAAACCAAGCTCCCGCTTTTACTGTCGCATCGTTGGCAACAATTACCGCAAGTTTGCCGGACACATAGCCTATTTTTACTACAACTCCAGCCGCTGGACAACCCCCGTGTTCTTGGTACATTCC
>JBCBCH010000429.1:0-2649 GCA_038530835.1 Bacteroidota bacterium
GTTCTTTTCGCACCGCCACCCACTTTTCAAATTCCTTCTTTCGAATACGCCATTTGGCCTCTTGAAGAATTAGGTCGTCATATTCCACCCTTGGTAGAAAATCGAAAAAGCTGTCCAGCGGACCAAAATTGAAATTAATTCCCCCGCGAAGGTCTTGGGTTTGCATATCGGCAAGAAAATGATAAATCGGGAGTGCATTGGCAGAATAATTGTGTGCATTGCTCAATCGCGGCAATACCTCTTTATTGTGTTTGTGGGATCTTAGAAAAATCCGATTGTTTCGCACCGAGATAAATAAGTCATCCAAGCTCAATTTCCATTCAGATTCTATAACTGAATTCGCCAAATAAGGGATTTCGAACTCTCGAAAACTAGGGCGCATCAATATATTTCCCACCCTTGCTTCGGGGAGGTGCACAATTTCCGCTAGAATTTTATCAGGTTCCATGTCTCGTTCTGCCGCAATGATAGTCTTTGCAAAAGGTGTGATTCCGCTTTGCTCATGACAAAATCGGCCTAAAAGATTTGCTGCAGAAGAGCCACCACATCCTGACATTCTTATTTTGGTTCGACCCTCATATTGAATCAATTCAATCATTGCGGACATCGTGTCTGGCAAATCTTCCGAATTGGTTTCAAAATCCTTTATGTCTGATTGCTCCAGACGGATTATCTGCTGCCCCTTAGCATTCGCTGCCGTTAATTTATTAAACAAAAGCTGATGGAATTTGTTCAATTTAACCTCCCTTTGGTTAAATGTATTTTCCTTAGGCGGAATTATAAGGTCGTCCACTAAGGGATTGACATCACCACTACCTATGTCTTGGATGTAGCCGATACCGGTTTCAACATCCAGCACAAGTGAAAGAGGCATTTCACGTTCTTCGTAACGGGCTTGGAAAGCTTCTTTAAAACGTTTCAGATTGTTGTTCTCAGTTGGAGGAGTTATGCTGTTGAATAGTTGCAAGGCTCTTTCTATTTGACTCAATAGTTCCCTGTCCAGTGTCAGCCCTTGAACTCTAAGCTCCAAGTCAGTTTGAAACAAAAACTTCAACTCAAAACCCGTAGATTCTTTTTTAATAAACTCACTGAGGTCAAGATATGCTTTCGTGGGATTTCCTAAACCTTCATCAAGAACTTTAAATCGTTTGGCAATCTCCTCAAGAAAAGAAATCTCTGCTTCGCATGCTTGTAATGAGCTTAATACGGCCAACATCTGTTCCACAAAGGGTGGGCCGCTGACAGAAGGTTCCAAATTACTGGTGAGCACCTGACTTTCCAGTAATTCATCCAAAAAACCGTAAGCTTCCTCCGATGTGATGCTTTCATCAATAAGTTGATTCGCTAGCACCTTCAAAGACGCACCCTTTGAAGCCAACTGAAGGACCTTTTCCAGATAGGGCGAGTGGTCAATTTCCACAATATGATGCTGACGCCTACTTTCTACATAGAAGTATTCAATATAACGTAACTGGCCTCCAATCGAATATAGACTAGAGTTTGGGAAATACGTAAGCTGCGATTTGATGTGCTCCTTTTTGGCAAAATCTTGTGACAGTGCCACCAAATAGTTCATGTCTGGGCGCGTAAATCTTCTATGTTCTGTCGATGCTTCAATAACCAGGTCGGTGGTTTCTGAAAAGTTTCCCGTAGCACAACCTGCAAATAGGCCAAAGGGGGTACATCTTGAACTCATGCGTGACAAATACTTCAATAATGAAGTAACCATTCTTTGGGCTTTCTTGGAATCCAAATCTCCTTCCATCCATTTTTGGAGTTCAAAAAAAAGAGTGGGAGATGCCAAAAAAACTGCTTCCTGGATAACAGGGTCTTGAAAAGCGTTTTGAAGGCTATTTTCTGAAACCTCATCCCCCGAAGTCAAATCAAAAAAAAACGTTAGAGGCAAAATGGGCACTCGCAGGATAAATTGGTTAAATGCTTTGTAAGGAAATGGCTGGTTTTTCATATTACCGAAGCATTAAACACTCATCCCAAGTACTTTCTTTATTTGACAACAGACTTATCATAGCAAGTCCAATTCCAGATAAACCTTCTAATAAGCTGCATTCCAACTTCCAAGAGTTGTCCATACCATCCCAACGTTTATATGGTTCTTTCTTATTCCCTGTATATCTAGAAAGACCATCTTTTAACCAAAAAAGTACTGCCTTTTCATAGGTAGCTTCGTTACTTTTTAATCCAAATTGATGGAACATATGAGCATTTCCGAAGGAACCATGACAGAAACCCGCATCTACGACCAGAGTGTTTTCCTGATTCCTTCTCCTACTGGAAGCTCCTAAGATAATCTTTGCCTGATTTGCTAGGACTTCATCTTTTAACGCTTCTCCGCTCCATTGGAATGCTTTACCAATACCAATGTCGCCGTAACACCAAGCAAGTCTGCTATTATATGAAATTGACTGATTGGGGTCAATCCAACTGGGGAATAAAGAAAAGCCTTCATCCTCTTGTTTACAATGGCCGTTCAAATAAGTGATTGCACCCTTTATCAAAGGAGCAAGCCGGTCTTTTTCAATGTTATTCCGAGACATTTTGGTTAATAAATAGACAATGCTGCTTATTCCATGGGAAAGGCTTAGGTTAAAACCTTTATTGCCTTTATCAATACTCAAGGTAGATTCCCAT
>JBCBCH010000430.1:0-2648 GCA_038530835.1 Bacteroidota bacterium
TAGTTTCTTGGGAAAAGGCAGCACTCCAGAAGGCTACCATCAAGATAACCACAATTTGGTTTTTAATGCGTGAAATTGGAAGTAGTGCCATTGGGGTTAGGAAAGACATATCTTTCTAACCTTGAAGGTATTGAATTATTTGTAGAAAGCTGGTTCTCCAAAGTTCGAAATCAAATTATAGGACCTATCGCTCAACTGTATCGGGATGCTACATTGATACGTATCATCTCTTATAGACTACTCCAAATTTTTGGTTCACACGAAGCCAGTCTTCATTGGTAAAGCCTAGTTCTTGGTCCGTGCTTTGGGTTCCAATGGCCCTAAAATAGGCTTCAAAACCAGAAGGCGAATAGCCGAAGAAAATCATTACCTCTTCCTGCCCTTTGTTTTCAAATCCATGCCATGTGTTTCTGGGAACATATACTAAATCACCGGCGTTTCCCTGTTGTACCGTATCGCCCAAGGTAATTTCGGCATTCCCTTTTTGGATGAAAATAAATTCTTCTTCATTCAAATGTTTATGGATGGGAATACCGTCCCCCGGTGGAATTTTTTCGGTGAGCAAGGATATTTCAGGTGTATAGTTCGCACTTTTGGCCACTTTGATGTTTACCGCTGCTTTGCGTTCATTACCGATATACCAGGTTTCCCCTTCGTTAGCTTTTAGAATCAATCCTTCCGGGTTTTCGAGAAAATATGATTCCGCATACGAAGCGTGAATTCCACTCAAACACAAACCCGAAAACAACCCCATTTTTTTTAGTGCCACCCTTCTTGTAGTATTCTTCATTTATAAAAAACTGACTTATAATTTGATTCTATTTCATCCCTTTATCATCGCTTCCAGAAAGCTTTGTACTGCTTTGGATTTCC
Organism: Bacteroidota bacterium; assembly: GCA_038530835.1. Classification (GTDB taxonomy): domain Bacteria; phylum Bacteroidota; class Bacteroidia; order Flavobacteriales; family Flavobacteriaceae; genus Flagellimonas. Next base: position 874 of record JBCBCH010000430.1, read on the forward strand.
CTATGGGTGCGATAAACAAACAATAGATGTTTACGAGCACTGCGATATAAGTGGCGGGATGCTTGATTTTCTTATAAACAAAGGCCATAACCAATATCATGGCAATAATGACGGCTTGGGTAATATAAGTAGGAAAAATGATGTCAATATCGGGCCATTTATCAAGCTGCGCCAGAATAAACATGTTTTGAATCCCTCTTCCTAGCGCGGGCATCATAATGATGAAGACCGTCGAAATCAACCACCAAGCATGTTCATGAACTTGCTTGCGTTTGACGATGGCCATAATAACCGCAAATCCAAACGCCAGAATCATTGGAATTTCTATCGCAGCAACTCCATAGAAAAAATAAGGCTGAAAAGGACCAAAACGTTCTGGAAATTCAAGGGCATTCTGCACACTTTGCAGGTCGCGATACATCATGCTCAAGGCGGTCAAACAAACACCACCAGCCAAAAACATCCCGATAATCCCGTTGGTGCGGTGCCTTTCCATTTGCCCATGGGTGGCATAATAGGGCTGAATAATTAGATAGAGATACCAAACGGTACCCGTCCAGTAATGAATATGCACCGACCAGGCGTTATCTGTAAAATCGCCCCAATAGTCCATGGCAATGCCCAGTTGCATGACCACCATGGGGATGATCATAAAGAGGTGTAGTTTTTTGTATTTCTCCATCAGAGTCTTTGTTTATGTTCCGCAATTTCTTCGTCGCTGAGATTTAGAAATTTGGCCGCGTTGTTGTAAAAGATGTTTTCTTTCTGTTCCAAAGTCAAAAAGGCTGCATTATTGACCGTTTCAATACCCGTGGAGATTAATTGGGGCCATACCATTTGGTCACTGCCATACATGATTCGGTCTTCAAACCCAGCGCGAATCAAGGATTTCAAATAGAAATTGAACTCCTCTGTGGGTAAAATCCAATTGACCACGGCGATGTCGACATACAGATTGGGATACATGTACATCAAGGCTTTTAGTTCTTCGATATAAGGCCATGCACCATGCATGATGTAGAGTTTGAGTTTTGGGTATTTGGCCAGAATATCTTCCAACTGTTTTGGGTGGGCATTGTAAGACCGCATAGCGCCAAAAGCTCTGGGCATGATTCGAATCCCATAATTGGGACCACCGGGAAACAAATGAAAGCCTACCGGAATACCTAGTTTCTCCGCTGTGGAAAAAAAGGCGGACTGTGACGGGTCATCTGCCTTAATTCCCGCATAGAAGGGTGATAGTTCGGCAATGGCATGAAGCCTTCCATTTTCAAATTGTGCATCAATACTATCCAATCGAGATTGGCCAATAAGAACCACATCCGGACGCGCTTCGTACCATAAATCGCCAGAAGTAACCATGGCTTTAACGATGTTGTGCTCGTCAAACTTCTGGAGCACTTGTGTTTTGAGTTCTTCCGCATTTTGAACTCCAACATAAGTTTCACCCCGAATTGTGGGTGGATGGGTCATTCCGAACATCATACTTTTCCGGTACGCATGAATATGCATGTCGATGATCGGCCCCTTGTAGTGTTCTTTTGTAACTGTTTCTTGCACATTCTCTTGCGCACCCGATGGGGTGATAAAGAAGAAAAGAACCATTATAAATGAGAGTCGTATCACGTCTTTTTATAGTTAATTGACTTTTGGAACGTGCATGGTCTGGCAATGGATACCACCACCAAACCAGTTAAGCATGAGCGCCTTTTTAATACCTACGATTTCGCGATTGGGAAAGTACTCCTGAAGAATAGCTTTCATTTTTTCATCGT
>JBCBCH010000431.1:0-2632 GCA_038530835.1 Bacteroidota bacterium
CTGGTTGGTTTTGAGGCCGCCAAAACTGAAATGCCGGATCTCATCCTATCCGATGTAATGATGCCCAAGTTAGACGGGATCCAACTTTGTAAAAAGTTGAAGCAAGATGCGGCCACGGCACACATTCCCGTAGTTTTACTTACCGCAAAAGCATCCGAAAAAGATAGAATACATGGGTTGACCATCCAGGCGGATGCGTATCTCGCCAAACCTTTCAATAAAGCGGAATTAAGTGCAGTCATCGGGGGTCTTATTGCCAATCGAAGACGATTGCAAAAGCGGTTTACCGACTCTACCCTAATTTCTCCAAAAGACATTGCGGTCACCAGCATGGAGCAACAGTTTTTAGAGAAGCTGGTGGAAGCCATTGAGGCGAATTTAGGAGATGAACAGTACAGCATTGAGCAATTGGCCAGTACCCTAAACTTCAGTCGTTCCCAGTTACACCGCAAGATGGTTTCGATAACCACATTAACCCCTAGCTTGTATTTGCGAAAATATCGCTTGGAACGCGCGAAAATTTTATTGGAAAAGGGCGCGGGTCGGGTCGCTGACATCGCTTACCAAGTAGGGTTTTCAAGTCCCTCCTACTTCACAAAGTGCTTTGTGGAGGCCTTTGGCACAACCCCTAAAAGTATTGCCAAATAGGGTCCATGCGACCTGATTACTAGTTTTTGCGACCTCATTTACATTCCTATAATTTGATTTTTTATCGTGCGACATAGTCACTTGTTTTTGGAAACAACCTGATAGTTCCTTCCCGTATTCAGTTATTCCTTTGTCCTCGAATTACTGCAGTATAATTCTCATTAACAGACAATAAAAAAAGAATACATGAAAACAACCTTTGCAAAAAAACCGACAGGGAATAAGCAATTTACATTCATGTCCAGCCTATCAAAAACAAAGCGAGTAAGCTGGATCGGATACAGAAGGTATGACAACACGGCTTTTTTCAATTAGAAAAAGGGAGGAGTAAAATCAAATTACAAAAACAATCAAAAATGAAAACAACAATAAAAATTCTAAGTTTCACCATTTTCTTTATTTCGGCATGGGTTAGCGGACAACAAAAACCAGAACCTACTTTTGAAGTTGCCGGAAACATGGTCAAAGCGATTTACTATCACGAAAATGGACAGATTGCACAAGTTGGGTGCTTTAAAGCAGGTAAACTCCAAGGAGAGTGGGTAATGTTCGATGAAAATGGAACCAAAATCTCATTAGGCTCTTACGACAAAGGGATTCGCACAGGAGAATGGTTCTTTTGGACTACCGACGGGAGTAAATTAAGAGAGGTGTCTTACGCTGATGGAAAACTAGTTGGTGTAACCGAGTGGAAAAATACCGATAAGATGGTCCTTTAATGGTTAATTCTGAATTTAGCTTTGGAAAGGCTGGGGTTATCCCGGCCTTTTTCAATTTAGGTAGGAAAGGATTAAAACCATAAGGATTAGTATCTTCCCTTTATTAAATCCAACACCATTAATTTGTACCAAGCCCTCATACAAAACCCATCTGACATTACCGTTTTTTACGGGTGGTGGCAGTTTTCGGTTTGTCTTTTTGCATTTTTGGGCTTGCTGTCCATTTGGTATCACATTGGGAAAAAGCAAAATGATTTCGGTCAAGTTTGGTTGGCCTTGTCCATTTTAAGTTGGGCTTTTTCTGGCTTGGTTGAGATTATCCCTTGGCAAAACTTCTCATCCTTCCCCTCTCTTAAAGAAGGCCTTCGTAGTATTTTTTCATTGTTGAATAGCTGGTTCATTTTGTTGGCGTTACCTTGGTTTCGATACTTGCCACAAGCCTTTGCGGCACTCATCAAATCCAAATATTGGTCTTACGTCATTGGGGTGCCTTTTGTTTTTGCCTTGATTCCTACCATTCGCAGGATGTTTTCGCAGGAAGTTAGCGTAGGAATCACCGAGCTCGATGTGTATTATGCTTTGCTTACTTTGATCTTTATGGGTTTCGTTTTGTGGGAATCTTTCACAAGGCGCAGGCTTCCTTTGCTTGGGGTCCTTGCGTTGATAACCGTTGTCGTCACCCTAATCGCTCAAATTTTCAAGCTTTTTGATGACACTCTGAATCTTTTGCTGTTCTCGGCTATTTTCAAAACAGCGCTCATCATGTTGTTCTTCGCTTTGGCCTTAAGTTGGGTAAAAGAACTCACGGAAACCATTATCCCAGGACCAGGACAATTACAGCTGCATTTTGTAAAATCCAATCAATTTCAAACCACAAAAAGAATAATCCTACTCAAAGGTTTTCCTGGGAACGATACTCGAAAAGCAGAATTAACTCCAGCCTTGCATAAGCTGCTACGGGTTTTTGCGGAAAGAAAACTATCTTCCGAAGAAGGGTGGTTGGAGATTAAACCCAAGGGATTTGAAGCCTCCAAAAAATATGATATCAACGACTACAACGAAATCAAAAGATTGATTGGTTGTTTGTTGGACGGGGTTTACGGAAAGGACAATTGGGCGAGGGAAATCCATTTTGATGCCTTTAAAAATGCGCTTTTTGAAATGTCAGAAAACCGGGAACGAAAAATCAGGCTATTGCTCCCAAAAAGCAATATCGTATTGAATACTTAATAAATTCAAAGGTTTTCGGCTGCTACAGCTTTCTG
>JBCBCH010000432.1:0-2630 GCA_038530835.1 Bacteroidota bacterium
CAAAGACAGTTTGCCTTGTGGAAAGGTTGCTGATTGCAACAACGCGAAAATTACCTTTAAAATAAGCCCTTACTTTCCCGACTTAAACAGTCTCTATTATGAGAGTTATGACCGTAGCCAACTTCGGGAAAAACTAGAAGGAAGGTTTAAGGAATAGTGCTTGACAAAATTGCTTTGGTTCAACCTTAAGCTGAGAAGTTGTTTGGTAAAATCAAAATACTGCCTAGTCCAAACAAAACAATTTGAGAAGCATAATTTCGTTTTGAATTTGTCCGTAAAAACCCAAAACCATGAAACCATTTTCCTTTTCAATCGTATTCTTTTTGACTATTGCTACTGCCATTGCCCAAATAAATGTTGGGAATGGAAGAGGTGCTGGAAATCTCTGGGTTGGTAGTCATAGCCAGAAAACTTTTGATAAACTCAAAACTACCACCACCTATTTTGCCCTTCCTGACGTCTGTAATTCAAGTGAGTTGAAATCCGTTATTGCATCCGTTTGGACGTTTAATAAGATTGAATTCGTCCCTTCCGATGCTTTTCGCAACAATCGAAAAAAATATGTTTCGCCTGAAAACTTGCTTATCAACTTGAGGGATTTGGAGTTTACGGTTTCAAAAGACGGTTTACCGGCCGGTTTTTTTGGAAAATTCTATTTTCTCGTTTCCACTTACAAAAGCGTAAAAGAAACCAGCAAAGGTGAAGTAAAAGGTGATTTTTTGGACATATCTGAAATCTACCTTTCCAAAAACCTCTTGTATGAAGAAGAGGGTCAAACCCAATACTGCCTTAACCTGGGGTTGATAAAAAATTATTTCCAGCTGTTGAACCGTAAGCTATCGAATTCCGAAAATTTGAAAATGAATGATGGCATAGTGGATAAAGAAACACTGGCCACCCTAAAATCAAAAACACTATACCTGCCCTGGAAGCTCAAAGAAGGTTTGGATGAAGAACAAGTTGAATACCAGAAGAAACTCATAGAAAAGACCCTCAGCAAATATGAATTCGATTATAAAATTGTTTCCTATTCGGAACTGGGTGATCGTATTTTGAACGGTGAGGATATCTATTACGTTAATGAAACTCCATTTTTTAGGTTTTATATCCTCTCTATCGCGAACAGTAAAACGGGGGAGATAATTTATTTGAACAATAAGGGAAATTTCAGGATTGGTCCCGGTGAAATGAAAAAGATAAATGGTCTGGTATCAAAAGATTAATCAAGAATGAAACCTTTTACCGTTGTTTTACTTTTTTGTTTTATCTCAAACCTTAGCGCGCAGTGCGATTCCATCTCCTCTAAAATTTGGAACATTGTAAAACTTGAAAAATACAAAGCGTTTGACACTTTCATTATGCCAACGGAGCAACAAAGAAAAATTCTGCACTGGCCCGAAGATGATGAATCCAATAATTTTCTTTCCATCTTGAGAGATTCCCTTAAAAAGGAACTCGTCATTAGTGCAAAAAAACTAAGACTTGAATTGAAAAACAAAGGTTTTGATTTGGAGAAAACCGAATTCCTTCGTTGCGAAATGACAGGCCGTACGCTTGAAGTGTTTGTGGTCAATAATGAAATGGAATCCAGTTTTAGGCTGGAAACACGGCAAACGGATAAAACCTATATCATGCTTCCCATTAACGAGCGGGCACCAGAGCTACCTCAAGTTAAACTAACCCAAGAAGTACTGGCCAATGCAACCGTTGTAATTGCTGGGGAAAAGTTCCACCGTTTTGAACCTTCAGATTTGCAAAAGCGCAAAGGACTGGAAATACTTAAAAAATGTATTGGTGAGAATAGCGTGGCCGACGAGCACATTCTTTTCAGGGACGCGATGAAGGACAAAAATGGTTCCACGATATTAACCTATTTAACGGTTAGAGCAACTAACATGAATAGTTATAGGGTGATTTTGGAGAAAGAATCATGTGAAAATGTTCATTAGTAATGTATTTCTATGTCATATCCCAAAGGAGCGATGCCAAGGTTAACCAATCAACGTTCTAAAATCAAGTTAATCCCCTAACCCCCACAATATAGGGCAGTTGAATAACGTTTTTAGGATTCAAACCACAAAAACCCTAAAAACGACCAACATGACCCCACGACTAATCTTTACGGCTTTACTATGCGGTTTCCTTTGTATTTCTTGCGAAAGTGAAGACACCGAAAACCCAAATGAAGAATCTACTCCCGATGCCACTTTGCTTGGCGTTTGGAATTACGTCGCCTACATTGGCGAAGAAGGCGAAGAATTGGCTACGCCTTGTGAGAGCAGTCAAATATTGCATTTTCAAACTGAGGGTGTTTTTCGATTCACCTATTACACGGAAGATGCCACGAGCTGCGCCAAAACCCAAGATGCCACCGGTAGCTGGGAAGAACTTTCAGACAGCTCCATCACCTTGGATTATGGAATAGATTCTTATGAGGTGAACTACACCATTTCAGGCCGAGAGCTGACCTTGACCATTGATGAAGGTTTGGGAGCGTATCAAGAACGGTACACAAAAGAATAAGTTTCAAATTTTCAAAAAAGGCCCTTTCAAGGGTCTTTTTTTATCTTCGTACGTGTCCCAAACCTGAGACACCAAAACACACTCATATGAAAAACAACCCTTGGATT
>JBCBCH010000433.1:0-2619 GCA_038530835.1 Bacteroidota bacterium
TGAATACCGTATTGGTCAAGAAAAAACCGAAAGCACTTCAAAATTTGATGTCCATCTCCCAAAACTTGGCAGAATTGAACTGGCAACGCAACCAAGATTTTCAGGTACCCTTCACCGCGGAAAATGCGAGACCAGCGGTCTACGCTTTCAATGGAGATGTATACCAAGGCTTGGATGCATACACTATTCCTGTTGAGAAGTTGGAAGATTTGCAAGATACGCTTCGTATTCTTTCAGGCCTTTACGGGATTTTACGTCCCCTGGATTTGATGCAACCGTATCGTTTGGAAATGGGAACTGCGCTTAAGGTGGGTCGAAAAAAGAATCTTTACGAATTCTGGCGCAAAACACTGACGGAATCGTTGAATTCAGAATTGGATGACGGCGAGCTTTTCGTCAACTTGGCGAGCAATGAATATTTTGGCGCCATTGCGGAAAAAGACCTTAAGGTTCCTGTAATCACCCCAATTTTCAAGGATTGGAAGAATGATAAATTGAAGGTTATCAGCTTTTTTGCCAAAAAGGCTAGAGGGTCTATGGTGCGGTACATTTTGGACAATGAAGCCAAAACCTTGGAAGACCTCAGAAAGTTTGATTATGACGGGTACCTGTTCAGTGCAGAACATACCTTGAAAGAAAATCAACCGGTTTTCGTACGGTAGTATTTACTCACTGTGTTTTTACACCAACATCCTTATGCACCTTATGTTTTTCCGGAAGCGACAAAGCTTATTGTAGGTACCTTACCACCTCCACGGTTCACCCAAGGGGATTTGAAATTTGACGATGTAGATTTTTGTTATGGCAGCCGTAATGGAATGCTTTGGCCTATTTTAAATGAAGTTTTTGACTTGAACTTGGTGTATGAAAACACTGCTGCGGCTATTGCACAACGAAAAGACTTTTTGCACCAACGTAATATCGGGATTTGCGATATTGTGGAAAGCGCCGAGCGGGAAAAAATCGATGCCTCGGATTTGGGGATGCAAAATGTAAAGCTTCGGGACCTCATTTCGCTTTTGAATCAATTTGAGAATTTGGATACCCTGCTGTTCATGGGTGGAAATAGTAAGAACGGTCCGGAGTACTTTTTCCGAAAGCAATTGCACAGTCATGGCATTTCACTTGAATTGGTGTCGAACCACCTACCGAGAATCCATCAATTCCAATTACCAAAACCTTCAGAACGTACAATCAAAACCGTAACCTTTACCGCACCTTCTGGGGCGGCAAACCGGGCAATTGGCAGTTTGGAAGCCTATAAAAAAACCAAACAACAAAATCCGGAATACACCACTTTTGATTTTAGGGTCGCGCAATATGGACCCTTCTTTTGAAGTAAATTCCTGTTACTTTTCCATTAATGTGGTTTCAAATTGTGATTTGCCAAAATTAACTGTGGCATAAACTGCATATTGTCGATATTTACGATTGAAAGCAGTTACACATGTCATTTAGCACCAACGTTCAAAAGGAAAAGCGATTAGAAGAATTCAAAAAATCGGTTACCAATAAGTTCAATATTTACAACAGTCTTTTTTTGAGCCTGCCGTATCGCAATATTGAAAACGTAGGTATTCTGATTCCGGTGTTGATGGACCAATGTGAAAAAGGACTTGCACAAGGGAAGAAACCTCAGGAAATTCTGGATTCCTTTTTTGAAAACTTTACGGATTTCAAAACCGAGCGGGAGCGCTTGGATTTTATGTTCAATATTATCCAGTATGTGGAACGCCAAGTGGTTTTGTATGATAGTGTGGAAGATTCCGCGTTTCCCAAGTTACAGGAATATACCAATTCCCTTTCCATTAAGGATTACTTCGAACTGGTTGGACGAAACAAAAATTGGGACAAAATCAAAAAAAAGCTGTCCACCTTTAGTGCCCGCATCGTTTTGACGGCACACCCCACACAGTTTTATACCCCAGCGGTTTTGGATATCATCAAGCAGTTGGGTCATCTCATAGAGTCGGATAAGGTCAACGATATCGACATAACCTTGCAACAATTGGGCTTGACTTCTTTGGTGAATTCCAAAAAGCCGACCCCTTTGGATGAAGCGAAGAACATCATCCACATTCTAAGGCACACTTACTACGACGCTGTTGGAGAACTTTTCGAATACGTAAAGCACAACCTGAGAGATACGGAATTCGATAATTACGATATCATCAAACTGGGATTCTGGCCCGGTGGTGACCGAGATGGGAATCCCTTCGTGACGTCGAAAATCACTATGCAGGTAGCGGATGAATTGCGCACTACATTAATGAAGTGCTATTATAATGAACTCAAAGCGCTACGCAAAAAACTGACTTTTAAAACCATTCAAGATGGGCTTCAGGAATTGAGCGCTTCCCTGTACCAGGCTATGTTCAATGTGGACCATGTATTGGAATATGAAACGATTTTACAACATCTATTGGATATTCGGGAAGCACTAGTGGAGCAATATCAAGGCCTCTATTTGGAAGAATTGGATAGGCTTATCAATAAGGTGAAGATTTTTAAGACCCACTTTGCAACTTTGGATATCCGTCAAGACCACAGCAAACACTATTTGGCAGTTACCGAAATTCTTAAAGCGGAAGGGGCGATCAAAGAAAGTCTGGATGAGCT
>JBCBCH010000434.1:0-2617 GCA_038530835.1 Bacteroidota bacterium
CCAAAGGGAAAATCAAAAAGAAATCCCTGCATGGGCGAAGAAATAGTCTTCCAAGGGAAAAATCTCTGCCGTTTGGAAAGGAGCCAATTCCTCGGTTAAATCCCCTCCCTTCAAATACAAAATTCCATTTCTTCGCCCATGCAGGGATTTCTTTTTGATTTTCCCTTTGGTCCATCTCACGAAGGTGGGCATCGCCGCGACCGCACGACTTACGATAAAATCGAACTCGTTGTCCAAATCCTCCACTCGAGAGTGAAAAGCCTTTACATTGGTAAGGCCCAATCCCTCAACTACTTCGTTGACCACTTTTATTTTTTTCCCGATGGCATCTACCAAAGTGAATTCCGTCTCTGGAAACAATATGGCCAAAGGAATACCCGGAAACCCACCACCAGTTCCTACGTCCAAAACAGCCGAACCTGGCAAAAAAGTTTGAATTTTAGCGATGCCTAAAGAGTGCAATACATGTCTTTGGTAAAGTTCGTCAATATCTTTTCGGGAGACTACATTGATTTTTTGGTTCCAATCCTGGTATAAAGATTCCAATGCCTCAAATTGGCTTTTTTGCATTTCGGTAAGCTCGGCAAAGTGTTCAAAAACCAACTCAGGACCCATCATAAAAACAATGTTAATGTGGGCTAAAATAATACTTTTGGAAAGGCAAGTTCGTTTTTATTATACCGGAACTTATTTACTTACCTTTGTAAAAAACAGTACATGGAAAAGGAAATTGTACGATTCTCCCGAAAAGATTCTGCGAACTTTTTTCGCACCTTAAATAAAAGAGTCAACCAATACTTCGCCGAAAACAATCTTAAAAAAACTGGAAACTGGAGGCTTCACCTGAAGACCATAATCATGTTTGCGGTTTTTCTCACCCCTTACTTTTTGATGCTCACTTTGAATCTTCCCTTTTGGGGATACTTTTTGTTGTCCATCACCATGGGTGTAGGCATGGCAGGGGTAGGCATGAATGTCATGCATGACGGAAATCACGGTTCCTATTCCAATAAAAAATGGGTAAACAAATTGATGGGTAGCTCCATTTACATCCTTGCGGGAAATGTTTACAATTGGCAAGTACAGCACAATGTTTTGCACCATACCTATACCAACATCCATGAGCATGATGAAGATATGGAAGCCGGAAGAATCCTCCGTTTTTCAAAACATGCAGAGTGGCAAAAGCATCATCGTTTTCAGCATTTTTACTCCATTTTCCTTTATGGGCTTTTGACCTTCAATTGGGCTATCACTACCGATTTTCAACAAATGTACCGATACATGAAGCGAAAGCTGGCCTACGGAAAGCTTCCTAACCCGGTAGTGAATTGGAGTACGCTGGTAGTCACCAAAGTTATTTACCTCACGGTTTGGATCGTACTTCCTTTGATTTTCGCAAACATTCCTTGGTGGCAAGTGCTTTTGGGCTTTTTCATTATGCATTATGTTGCCGGAGTAATTTTAAGCGTCATTTTTCAATTGGCGCATATTGTTGAAGATGCCGCCACGCCGCTACCAGATGAAACGGGAACCATGAAGAACACTTGGGCCATCCACCAACTGTTTACCACGGTGAATTTTGGCACCAAAAACAAAATCATGAATTGGTTTACAGGAGGGTTAAACCACCAGGTAGAACACCACATCTTCCCGAATATCAGCCATGTGCACTACACAAAAATCTCGAAAATTGTGAAACAGACGGCCAAGGAGTTCAATTTGCCCTACAACGAATATAAAACTACCAGAAAAGCTATAATTTCGCACTTCAAGCATTTGAGGGAGCTAGGAAAAAATCCAGCGCTCCAGTATCAATAAAAGACCACTATTTCATGAGCGTTCACTTATCCGATAGGATTAGCAATATGTCCACTTCGGCCACATTGGCTATGGCCGCAAAGGCAAGAGAACTACGAAACGAAGGCAAAGATATCATTGGGTTGAGTTTGGGAGAACCTGATTTCAATATTCCCGATTTTATTAAGGATGCCGCCAAGGAAGCGATTGACCAAAACTACCGAAGCTATACTCCCGTAGATGGTTATGCTGATTTGAAAAAAGCGATTAGCTCAAAGTTTGAACGTGATAATGGGTTGACCTATGGTTTAAATCAAATTGTGGTTTCTACTGGAGCCAAACAATCCCTTTTCAACGTGGCCATGGTAGCCTTGAATCCTGGGGATGAAGTAATCTTGCCCGCTCCGTATTGGGTTAGTTATAGCGATATCGTAAAGTTGGCAGAAGGTGTTCCGGTTGAAGTGTCCACCTCTATAGAGACCGATTTCAAAATGACCGCTGAGCAATTGGAAGCTGCCATTACATCCAAAACCAAAATGCTTTGGTTCAGTTCACCTTGTAACCCCAGTGGCTCAGTATATAGTGCTGCGGAATTGGAATCCCTTGCCGTAGTATTACGAAAACATCCAGAAATCATCGTGGTTTCCGATGAAATCTATGAGCATATCAACTTTGCTGGAGGCCATGTAAGTATTGCCAACATTAAAGGTATGTATGACCGAACGGTAACCGTTAACGGCGTTTCCAAAGCCTTTGCGATGACCGGATGGCGAATCGGCTATATTGGTGCCCCGGAATGGATTGCCAAAGGCTGTAC
>JBCBCH010000435.1:0-2599 GCA_038530835.1 Bacteroidota bacterium
CGATCTCTATCAAATCAAAAAAAATATTTTTGATTCCATCACCACAGCCAATACATCCATAAAAAATTTAACGGAAACCATTGAAGGGAACAATGCCGAAATTACCAATTTAAGTACCAAACTCAAGGAAACCACCGACAACCTGAATACCATAACCAAGGAGAAGGACAGTATTTCGTTTTTCGGTGCTTTGCTGGGTAAAGGTACTTACAAGGCTATCATGTGGGCCATTGTTGCCGGATTGCTCCTGCTTTTGATACTGTTCATTTACAAGTTCCGAAATAGCAACTTTTTGACGCAGCAAGCCAAGGTGGCCTTAGCTGATTTAGAGAAAGAGTACGAAGACCACCGCAGAAAGGCACTGGAAAGAGAACAAAAGGTCAGTCGCCGTCTTCAAGATGAGCTGAACAAGAATAAAAAGTAAGATTAACCTCCAGACCTTGCTAAGGCGGTCAATGAACTTTGTGTTCTTGACATTTCCTACATCTTGCTTTTTCATATCTTTTCGTCATGAGAATCGACATCATTGCGGTATTGCCCGAATTGCTTGAAAGCCCTTTTAGTGCATCCATTTTAAAACGCGCCAAGGAGAAAGGCCTGGTTGAAGTGCATTTTCATGACCTTCGAGAGTACGGTATGGGCAATTACAAACAGATTGATGACTATCAATTTGGAGGAGGCGCCGGAATGGTGTTGATGATTGAGCCCATTGACCGTTGTATTTCCAAACTCACCTCAGAAAGAACATATCAAGACATCATTTATATGACCCCCGATGGGGACACTTTGGACCAATCCATGGCCAATACCTTATCGCTAAAAGAAAATCTTATTATCCTTTGCGGACATTATAAAGGCGTAGACCAAAGGGTACGTGACATGTTCATAACCCGGGAAATCTCTATAGGGGACTACGTGCTTTCAGGCGGGGAGTTGGGCGCTGCTGTTTTGTGTGATGCTATCATTCGATTGCTTCCTGGGGTACTCAATGATGAAACCTCAGCCCTCACGGATACCTTCCAAGATGGATTGTTGGCACCCCCGGTGTATACCCGTCCAGCATCCTACAACGGGGTCGATGTGCCGGAAATTCTATTGAGCGGCAACACCCCAAAAATAGAACTTTGGCGAGAGGAACAGGCCTTGGAAAAAACACAACGGAGTAGACCTGACCTTTTGAAACCTTAAGATATCGGTTTCCGAATGTCTTTATTGTAACTCAAAAACCAATAAATCCCTTGCAGGTTATCAAGATTGTAGTATTTTTGCAATCTCAAAATTAACCTCTGACGAGATACGTGAAAGTTGGTTTTGAATAACACAAACGAAATACAATGGAATCGTTAATCAAATACGTAGAAAACGAATTCGTATCCAAAAAAGATTTTCCAAACTTTTCTGCGGGGGATACCATCACGGTATACTACGAAATCAAGGAAGGTGAAAAAACAAGAACACAGTTCTTTAGAGGTGTGGTTATTCAGCGAAGAGGTTCTGGTGCGACCGAGACCTTTACTATTCGCAAAATGTCAGGAACAATTGGTGTAGAGCGAATCTTCCCCATCAACATGCCTGCATTGCAACGCATCGAAATCAACAAAAAAGGTAAGGTAAGAAGAGCGAGAATTTACTATTTCCGAGGTCTTACAGGGAAAAAAGCCCGTATTAAGGAAGTACGCGGTTAATAGTACCTTCTGCAATAGATATTAAAAAAGCACCCGTCATAGGTGCTTTTTTTATGAACAATTGTTAATAACATAAGTTCATACCGTGTTGATTATTAATCAGTTATATTTTTGGGGTCATTTTAAAAAAAGTATACTTTAGTGTCATACTAATGTTAGTAACATTTAAAGTTAACGTTCTTTAAACATTGATATTCCGAAAGGTGAGCAATACATCTGAGGAGAACTGGAAAAAGGCAACTTTGGAAGGTGGAAATTATGAGCAGGATAGCACATGTTATCCTTGATGATTTCAAATCAATGCGCTCTTGGAAAAGGTGCAAACCAAGAAGAGAGTTACGTTAAAGACTTCACGATGCAATCAATGGTTGCTAAGTCGTTTTCCAAACGATAGATAAAATCGAGAGTCTTTCAGAAAGCCATATTCACGTATTACGCGGATATGGCTTTTGTTTTGGTAGGCACCTAGCTGTTCCAATGGCCATAAATTGTATATTTGCACCGCTTAAACAAAAACACCCTAATGGCCAATATTTTTTATACCAAAACGGACGAAGCTCCTGCACTAGCCACTTTATCTTTTTTACCAATTATCCAAGCCTTTACCCAACCTGCGGGGATTTCGGTCACCACAAAGGATATTTCATTAGCAGGACGTATTCTCTCCGTTTTCCCAGAATACTTATCCGAAGTGCAAAAAAAGAGCAATGATTTGTCGGTTTTAGGAGAATTGGCCAAAAGTCCAGAGGCAAACATTATCAAACTTCCGAATATCAGCGCTTCCATTCCACAATTAAAAGAAGCCATTGAAGAGCTGCAAGGAAAGGGGTTCACCATTCCCGATTATCCCGATAGCCCCCAAAATGAGGAAGAACAACAAATCAAGGCGACTTACGATAAAATCAAAGGAAGCG
>JBCBCH010000436.1:0-2593 GCA_038530835.1 Bacteroidota bacterium
GAACAAGTTTATTGGCAATTCTAAAATTGCCCTTTGAAGTATCACTGAACTTGCGAAGCATTTCATCATGATTTCCAGTAATATAGTATACCTCGGTGCCCTTGGAAGCCATCCCAATCACCTTTTTAAGTACCTTTAAATGGGAACTTGGAAAATACCGTTTGCTAAATTGCCAAATGTCAATGATATCACCGTTTAATATCAGCTTTTTAGGTTGAATACTGTTTAGGTAAGCTATCAATTCATCAGCATGACAGCCGTAAGTACCCAGATGAACATCTGAAATTACGGCTAACTCAATCTTCCTTTTTTTCAATCGTGAATAGTTTACCTACAAAGTAAGCGCGTAGGAATAAACTGTAAATCAATTTCATTTCAATAATTCATAAGGATAGAGTTAAAAAAATATCATGAAACCTTTAGGTATGTTATTTCAATATTAAGTGGCAAGACAATTTTTTTTCAAGAGGTTAAGGCCTAAATTTGAAGTTTTTAACACCAAATATGGCAGCAAACACGTTCGGAGAGCTTTTTAGGGTGACAACGTTTGGAGAATCGCACGGCAAGGCTATTGGCGGTATTATTGATGGATGCCCCGCAGGAATTGAACTTAGTCTGGAAAAGATTCAGGAAGAACTCAATCGGAGAAAACCGGGACAGTCTGCCATAGTAACCCAACGGAAAGAACCTGACACGGTGGAGTTCCAATCCGGGCTCTTTGAAGGAAAAACCACAGGAACACCGATTGGTTTTGCGATTTACAACACCAACCAAAAATCTAAAGACTACTCCCACATCAAAGATTCCTACCGTCCCTCACACGCTGATTATGTGTACGACAAGAAATATGGATTCCGAGATTATCGTGGCGGCGGGCGCAGCTCAGCAAGAGAGACTGCAAGCAGGGTAGTGGCTGGTGCTATTGCGAAACAAATGCTTTCAGATATCAAAATACACGCCTTTGTATCCCAAGTTGGCGATATTGTTTTGGACAAACACTATTCGGAACTGGACTTTGGTAAAATCGATTCCAACCCCGTTCGATGCCCTGACGCTGAAACGGCGCAAGCCATGGAAGATTACATCAAGCAAATCAAAAAACAGGGAGATACGATTGGAGGCGTCATCACTGGGGTAGCCCAAAATGTACCGATTGGCTTAGGGGAGCCGGTTTTTGATAAATTGCATGCGAAGTTGGGCGCTGCAATGCTCTCCATAAATGCAGTCAAAGGCTTTGAATACGGAAGCGGGTTTGCCGGAGTCCGTATGAAAGGAAGTGAACATAACGATGCTTTTAATGCTGACGGGACTACCAAATCCAATCGTAGCGGTGGTATTCAAGGCGGTATTACCAATGGTATGGATATTTACTTCAATGTCGCGTTCAAACCCGTCGCAACCGTTTTACAAGCGTACGAAACCATAGATAAGGAAGGGAATCCTGTAACCACTCAAGGCAAAGGAAGGCATGACCCTTGTGTGGTACCTCGCGCCGTACCCATTGTCGAAGCCATGTGTGCTTTGGTACTGGCGGATTACACCTTATTGGCTCGTACCAATAAATTATAATCCCTTTTTAAAGGATTCCGGCAAAACACTATCTTACCGCCCAAAATCATACTATGGGCAAACTCGCACTACACTGGAAAATTCTTATCGGAATGGTCCTGGGTATCGTCTTCGGATTGGTGATGACCGGATTTTCATGGGGAGAGGGATTGGTGACCGATTGGATAAAACCTTTGGGAACCATCTTCGTGAAGCTTTTGAAGCTGATTGCCATCCCCTTGATTTTGGCTTCCCTTATTAAAGGGATTTCCGATTTAAAGGATATATCCAAGTTTCGCAACATGGGATTGCGGACCATAGCTATTTACATGTGCACCACTTTAGTGGCCATTATTTTAGGATTAGTGCTGGTTAATGTGATTCAACCGGGAGATGGCATCTCCGAGGAAACCATCGAAAAGTTGACCCAAACTTACGCTACTGGGGAAGACGTGGAAAAAATTCAAAAAAACGCCTCAGCACAGAATCAAAAAGGTCCCTTAGCCTTTTTGGAAGAAATGGTGCCAGACAATGCCATAGCTGCCATGAGTAACAATAGATTGATGCTTCAGGTGATTTTCTTCACCATCTTTCTGGGCGTTTCCATGTTATTGATAGGAGAAGAGCGCGCTAAACCGCTCAAAAACTTTTTCGATTCCCTGAACGAGGTGGTATTGAAAATGGTTGACTTGATTATGCTCATTGCGCCCTATGCGGTTTTTGCACTCTTGGCAAGCGTAGTGGTTTCTTCCGGGGATAAAGATTTGTTGTTGGCCCTGTTGAAGTATGCTGGAGTAGTGGTACTTGGTTTGTTTTTAATGCTAGTCTTTTATACAATTCTGGTTTCCATTTACGTAAAAAAGAATCCTTTTTGGTTTCTGAAACAAATCAGTCCAGCACAATTATTGGCTTTTTCTACGAGTTCGAGCGCAGCAACTTTGCCCGTGACTATGGAGCGGGTAGAAGAACATATTGGGGTGGACCAAGAGGTATCCAGTTTTGTGTTGCCTGTTGGGGCTACCATTAATATGGATGGAACGAGTCT
>JBCBCH010000437.1:0-2572 GCA_038530835.1 Bacteroidota bacterium
GCAACACCTGTCTCGATACGACCTGTTGCAACAGTACCACGACCAGTAATGGTGAACACGTCTTCAACTGGCATCAAGAAATCTTTATCGATATCTCTTTCAGGAAGTTCAATCCACTCATCAACAGCAGCCATCAACTCCATAACAGTATCAACCCATTTTTGCTCACCGTTCAAAGCACCAAGTGCAGAACCAGCGATAACAGGACCGTTGTCACCGTCGTACTCGTAGAAAGAAAGCAATTCTCTTACTTCCATTTCAACCAATTCCAAAAGCTCATCATCATCCACCATGTCAACTTTGTTCAAGAAGACAACAATACGTGGAATACCTACCTGACGACCTAAAAGTATGTGCTCTCTTGTTTGTGGCATTGGGCCATCTGTTGCAGCAACAACAAGAATTGCACCATCCATTTGAGCCGCACCAGTAACCATGTTCTTTACGTAATCCGCGTGACCAGGACAGTCAACGTGTGCGTAGTGGCGGTTTTGGGTTTGGTATTCAACGTGTGAAGTATTGATAGTAATACCTCTTTCTTTTTCTTCTGGAGCGTTGTCGATAGAATCGAAGCTTCTAAGCTCAGAAAGTCCAGCATTGGCCAAAACCGTTGTAATAGCGGCAGTCAAAGTTGTCTTACCGTGGTCAACGTGTCCAATAGTACCAATATTTAAGTGTGGTTTGGAACGATCAAAAGTTTCCTTTGCCATTTTAAATGATTTTAATCTTAGTTTATATTAGTGTACAAATCGTTTTTGAGCCAATGACGGGATTTGAACCCGTGACCTCTTCCTTACCAAGGAAACGCTCTACCCCTGAGCTACACCGGCTTAATGGGTCTTCAGGGTTTTGCGTTTTGCATGCGGTTTGACCGTACGAGTCAAACGTTACACCCTCACTTGAATTTCTTCAAGTTTAGAGCGGGAGACCGGGTTCGAACCGGCGACATTCAGCTTGGAAGGCTGACGCTCTACCAACTGAGCTACTCCCGCATTGAAACCTATTATTATGTAAGAACTTCTTTGCTTCGCTTCGAAAGCCCTCGTGGGGAGAGCAGGATTCGAACCTGCGAAGGTAAAAACCAACAGATTTACAGTCTGTCCTCGTTGGCCGCTTGAGTATCTCCCCGCCTTATTTTCAGTACTTTAAGAGCCGGTAGAGGGACTCGAACCCACGACCTGCTGATTACAAATCAGCTGCTCTAGCCAGCTGAGCTATACCGGCCTATACCGCCTTTTTTAACCATAAAAAAGCCCGTTATTTCTAACGGACTGCAAATGTATAGATTTATTTTTTTAATCAAAATAAAATTAAAAAAATTTTCCCTAGGCTTTGGCCCTCATTTTTTCCTTCTTTTTTACCAATTGACGCTCTAAAGAATTGCAGGCCGAATCCACCGCTTCTTCAAAGGTTTTACATTGTTTCTTTACAATAAAAACATCTCTTGGGACCAATACTTTAATTTCCACAATCTTATTCTCCTTCGCGCTGGTATTGTCCACCTTCAAATGAACATCAGAACTAATTACCTTATCGTAGAACAAATCCAGCTTGTCCATTCTTTTTTGAATAAAGTCGATAAGCTTGCCGTCCGCAACAAAATTGACAGATTGTGCATTTACTTTCATATGGTCTTAGTTTTTAGGAGTCGCCCGATGGCGACAAGGTTTAACTTTACAAGAAACTACTTCTTGCCTCTGGGATGGGCCTTGGTATGTATTTTTTTTAGCTCGGCGATACTATTATGGGTATACACCTGTGTGGATGCTAAACTGGCATGGCCCAACAATTCTTTCACAGCATTAAGGTCAGCTCCCCTATTCAACAAATGCGTTGCAAAGGTGTGCCTCAAGATGTGAGGGCTTTTTTTCACCTTATGGGATATCATACTAAAATACTTATTAATGACCCGATAAACAAGTGTTTCATAAATTTTACCACCTCTCTCCGTAAGGAAAAGGAAAGGTTGTGCAGCACTATTTTGCACGGTTTCCCTTTTTACGGTATACGCTCTTAAAGCTTCTACTACCTCGGGCAATAAGGGCACAATACGTTCTTTGTTGCGCTTTCCCAAAACTTTAAGCAGACCGGTATTGGAATCAACGTCGGTTTGCTTTAGGTTGACCAGTTCTGCGCGCCGTATACCCGTGGAGTACAATAATAGTATAATAAGTTTATCGCGACATCCCACAAAATCATCTTCAAAGGGAATATCCCCCAATACCTTTTCCATCTCCTGTTCGGAGAAGGGTACTTCCAGCAACTTTTGGGTTTTTAGCGCTTTATGCTTTTGCAAGGGAGAGGTTTCTATTTTTTTGATTTTGACCAAAAACTTGTAATAAGCCTTCAGGGAAGATAGTTTCCGATTGATTGAGGTATTGGATACCCCATCTGCTGATAAGCGTACAATCCATCCACGTAACAAACTGTAGGGGATATTGGCTATATCCTCTGTTTCATGTTCCGAAGTACAGTATTCGGAAAAGGCGTTTATGTCGGATTCATAAGCTGCAACGGTATGCTTGGAGTAATTCTTCTCGAACTGAAGGTATTCTATGAACGCGGATAAGGC
>JBCBCH010000438.1:0-2558 GCA_038530835.1 Bacteroidota bacterium
ACGTTAAATTACTGTATTACGAATATATAGTAGGTAGGTGCCGTGGGGTTTTCACTGTGGGAACCATTACAATGTTAAATTGTATTTTATAAACTTTAAGTTATTGAAATACAGTGTTTTAAATTCTATTTTTTACGATGACAAATGCCCATAAGGACGCTTTGTTCGTTTTAATCAAATCCCTTTCCAAATCCGAGAAAAGACAGTTCAAACTGTATGTCGGGCGGTTGGGCGTGAATGCTGATGCCAAATTTTTGGCGTTGTTCAATTTGTTGGATAAAATGCGCGCTTATGAGGAAAAGCAGATTTTGGATAGCGGCATTGTAAAAAAGGCGCAACTGTCGAATCTCAAAGCACACCTCTATAAGCAGATTTTGGTGAGTTTGCGTCTGAATCCCGTGAATCAGAATGTTCGGGTTCAAATACGGGAGCAGCTGGATTTTGCTACTATTCTGTACCAGAAGGGTCTTTACAAACAAAGCCTCAAAATTCTGGATAAAGCAAAGAATTATGCGATTGAGCATGAGGAAAAGAATGTCGCGTACGAAATTGTTGAGCTCGAAAAAATTATAGAAACGCAATATATTACCCGAAGTATTCCCGACAGGGCGGATGAATTGGCGGTTCAGGCCAAAGAGCTTTCCACGCAAAACGTTATCGCGAGCAAACTTTCCAATTTATCCCTGCAATTATATGGCATGATGCTTAAAGTGGGTTACGTTCGTAATGATGAGGACCTGCAAAGCGTTCGGGATTATTTTGAAGCGCACCTGCCTGCATATCAACCTAATGATTTAGGCTTTCGCGAAAGACTTTGGTTATACAAGGCACATCTTTGGTATAGCTTGCTAACGCAAGATTTCCTTTCTTCTTACCGCTATGCCAGTAAGTGGGTGGACTTGTTTCATGACCATCCCGAAATGATTCGCTTGAACCCTGTTTTTTACCTCAAAGGGAATCATTACTTGCTGGAATCCCTATTCTTTGTGAAATATGCTTCCCAGTTTCGGGAAACCTTGGAGCGTTTGGAACATCACGTAAAGGAAGATGGTTTTCCACAAAACGACAACATCAGTTCGCTTTCGTTTTTGTACATCAATTCCAATCGCTTAAACCTTCATTTTTTGGAAGGTACCTTCGACAAAGGATTGTATTTGGTCAATATTATAGAGTATGGTATCAAAAAGCACAAGGGCCGAATAGATGAGCATCACATTATGTTGTTGTACTATAAAATTGCATGCTTATACTTTGGTAACGGAGACCACAAGAACTGTATCCAATATTTAAAACGCATTATATCCAACAAGAATTTGAAAATGCGAGAAGACTTAATGTGCTTTGCCCGAGTTTTAAGTTTGGTGGCGCATTATGAAGCAGGTATGGATTACCATTTGGAAGTACAGTTGAAAAGCACCTACAAGTTCTTGTTGAAAATGAATGATTTGCATGCGGTTCAGAAGGAAATGATAAAGTTCCTTCGAAGCTTGGGGGATATTTATCCCAGTGAACTGAAAAACGAGTTCCGAAAACTACATACAGAGCTCAAGAAATACGAGAACCACCCCTACGAAAAACGCGCCTTTTTGTATCTGGATATTTTGTCTTGGCTAGAGAGTCATTTGGAATCCAAATCCGTATCGCAGATTATTCGTGAAAAAGCCTTGGCCACCACACGTTAACTATTCGTAACCTTGCCAAATCGCATTGGATGGGGTAGGAGCCGTGATGTTTATTTCCGTCTGACTTACCGGATGGACGAAAGACAAATGGCGGGCATGCAAATGAATTCCGCCGTCGGGATTACTTCTTGAAGCACCATATTTGAGGTCCCCTTTGATATGAACTCCCACAGCTGCGAGTTGGGCACGTATTTGATGGTGTCGTCCCGTCTCCAATTGGATTTCAAGTAAAGTAAATGACTTTAAGTGTTTTAGGATGGAGTATCTCAAAATGGCCTTTTTGGAATCTTTGACTTCTTTGGGATACGCGTAGGATTTATTCTGTTTTGGATTTCGAACCAGCCAATGTGTCAACGTATCATGCTCTGGTTTGGGTGCAGGTTGAACAATGGCCCAGTAGATTTTTTGGGTAGCGCCCGAAGCGAACAGTTTGTTCATTCGTGTCAACGCCTTTGACGTCTTTGCGAAAACAATCACCCCCGACGTGGGTCTATCCAAGCGGTGAACTACGCCCAGAAAAACATTCCCCGGTTTGTCGTATTTCCGTTTTAAAAAGGCTTTGACCGTTTCGCTTAGTGGGGTATCCCCAGTTTTGTCCCCTTGTACAATATCACCACATTGCTTGTTCACCGCAATAAGGTGGTTGTCTTCATAAAGAACTTCGAGTTGGGGATAGTTGCTAGGGGACTCCACAGGCAGACTTGAGTGGAGTGAAATTAATACTGTTCCTTATCGTTGGGAAAGTCCTTGCTTTTTACATCGTCAACATATTTCGAGATAGCACTTCCCATCTCATCGTAAAGATTCATATAACGTCGCAAGAAACGAGGATTGAACTCGTGGGTCATGCCCAATAGGTCATGTACGACCAAAACT
>JBCBCH010000439.1:0-2555 GCA_038530835.1 Bacteroidota bacterium
TAAATAATAAAAATCATCTTCATCTTGAATAGATACTTTGGCATAGCGCTTTAGGGTATCTAGACATTTTTGAAATTCCCCTTGATAATAGTTCACCTTAGCCTGTAAAACCCTCAAATCCATTACCTCAATACTACTTTGTTTTTCCCTTTTAGCAATAGAGAGACTAATGTCTACAAAGTACTGAGCTGAATCCAATTGCATATCGAGGGCATATGCTCTTGCTAAACTGGTATAAGCTCTTAAAAGATGATATTGAAAGTGTGAAAACTCATTTTTTTTGCTTGAAAGATGTCTCAAAACTCTTTGTGAAAGTCTAAGGCCTTCTTTTTCTTGACCAAAGTGGGATTTAATCGAAGCTAGTGCGCTTAAACTTCCTGAAGTTAAAATCGCATTTTCAATTTCATTTGAATAACTCCAAACTCTAGCGCATTCCTTAGCGGTTTGAACTAAAGAGTCATTTTGGTATAAAATCTTTGCTCTGGCGTGGATTAAGAGAGCCTCAAGTTCCAAAGATTTCTTTATTGGAATATTCCGTAAGCAACTATGCCATTGAAGCGCAGTGTCAATAGAGGCCATACCCTCTTTAAAACCCTGATTCCAAGATTTCATTCGATAGGCCTGAATGATTTGAAAGGTATCCCTTTCCTTTTTGGCTTTATTTAGATGCAGATGTGAGTAATGATTCTGGTAATCCTTATCTGAATCCATATAAATCTGGTAGAAATCATCATATGTAATGGTATCCAAATCCTTGACAACGGATTGTTGCGCTGTACCTTTTGTAAAAACAAGATGAACAAAAAGAAGAATCAGGATGGTTTTTGGTCTAACGATTTGCATTGGAAGAAGAACTTGTTGCTCTATTGGGGCTATTTATTTCCATGTCAAAGTCTGTGGTTACTTCAAATTACTCAAAATTTTCACATTGGCTCACCTCAATTATGTATTCAGGGACGTTTTATGTTGTTCTCGGATTTCCTTGGTTAAACGCTAGAAAAGACTTAACGCTTATTGGTAAAAATAACAGTTGAATCACAGTTTTTCACTACGAACCAATGGTTTTGTTCATCTGTTTTGCCAAAAAGATGATACGTTTTACAAGGTTGTGTCTTGGTGTCACTCTTACCAAAGTCGATTTTTCCATCCACTAAAAGGGCTTTAATAAGTACGGTATCTCGATATTTAGAGTCTAGATTTTCACCAAAGACGATTTGCTTGGAACGCATATCTTTCAACACACGACAATTTGGAAGGTAACAAAACGAAATAGGATTGTCTTCTGACTTCTTTTTTAGAATAAATACTAAAATGATAATTCCCAAGGATAGTCCAAACAGGTACCAACCCAATCTTCGTAAAAACCCCACGACTAAAAAATCAAAAAGTTGATATCACTATATGAAAGGCCAAACCAATCCCCAACGGATTTATTGGTCAAGATACCGTGATACATGTACAGCCCATTGCGCAATCCTTTGTCAAAACGTAGGGAATGTTCGAGGCCACCATCTTCTCCGATTTTTAATAGGTAAGGGGTAAAGATGTTACTAATGGATATAGAGGAAGTACGCGGATACCTTGAGGGAATATTGGGAACACCATAATGGATGACACCATATTTTTCAAAAGTCGGCGCATCATGATTGGTTACCTCCGAAGTTTCAAAACAGCCTCCCATGTCGATACTTACGTCTATAATCACGGCACCTTTCTTCATGTGTTCAACCATGGTTTCGGAAACGACCACAGGAGAACGGTCTTTTCCGCGCGTCGCGCCAATAGCCACATCACAGCGTTTTAAAGCCTTCAACAAATTCTTCGGTTGTACGGTAGACGTATAAATGGTGCGATTAAGATTCGTTTGTATGTTCCGAAGTTTGGTGATGGAGTTGTCAAAAACCTTGATGTTGGCACCTAAACCCAATGCAGAGCGTGCTGCAAACTCTCCAACGGTACCGGCTCCGATAATGACCACCTCAACAGGAGGCACACCACTAATATTTCCAAACATCAATCCATTTCCCTTATTGGTAACTGCCATTAACTCAGAAGCTACCAAAATGGAAGAAATACCTGCGATTTCGCTCAATGAGCGCACAGCAGGATATTTTCCGTCTTCATCTCGGATATATTCAAAAGCAATTGCCGTTAGTCTTTTCTTGGCCATGGCTTCGAAGTAGTCCTTGGCTTGGGGTTTGATTTGTAGAGCAGAAATAATAATCGTTTGCGGATTCAAAAACTCAAGTTCCGCAAGGGTAGGGGGCTCTACTTTTAAAATCAAAGGGCACGAAAACACTTTTTTGGTATCCCGGGTGACCTCTGCACCAGCATCTGAATAATCTTTATCTGAAAAGTTGGCGCCGTCGCCTGCACCTGATTCAATAAGAACCCGGTGTCCATGTGCGGTAATAGCGTTCACCGCATCTGGCGTTAGGCAAATTCTTTTTTCTTGGTATTGGTTTTCTTTCGGAAGGCCAATAAAAAGCTCTCCTTTTTGCTTTAAGATTTCTAGAGTTTCTTCCTGAGGTAATAGTTGCTGTTTACTAAAAGGT
>JBCBCH010000440.1:0-2550 GCA_038530835.1 Bacteroidota bacterium
CAAAGCCATATAAAACCACGTCTTTGGGTTTGATTTCCTTCGATGCATTGGAATCTTTCAATTTGTCCAAGACGAATGCCTTGACATTTAAGTGGGTATTGTCATCTGAGTGGTATTCGTAGGTGAGTTTACCAATATCAAGTTTTGCCGGGGGTAATTTAATGTCGTTTATGGCCCTTAAAATCTCTACAGAATCAAAAATGGAGATAGGTTTTTGTACAAATTCGCCAGCATATTCATGCAGATTGATGATATCGCTGACGTTTTTATCGATAATTTGATTCTTGAAAAGGACGACTTCAATGGCTTTGTCATACCATAAATCACTGATGATTTTTATGAATTCCGTAGTAGCTTTTCTTCTATCTGCTTGAAAAGCAAGTTCTTTTTCGTAAGACCTGATGTCGTTCATATTTTTGGTAGTGTTGTGATATGCGTATTTTCGGCAAAAGTATATATTTCAAACGTTTTCGTAAAGGGGAGGGCACAAAAAAAGGTGCCTTTTTCAAGACACCTTTTCTCATTATTTTACGAAGACTTATTGCAATATGAGTCGTTCTTTTTCTCCGTCTTTATTAACCATGGTAAAGCTGGTTCGTCCATATCTTGAAATTTCTTCAAAATGGGCCTTGGCATCATCTATATTGGTCACCGCATTACCATCTACTTCAGTGATAACCTTGTCGCGTAAATCATAACGTCTGTATCCCTCGGGAACCTGAACAATTTTAACCCCTTTATCAACACCGTATTCTTTTCTGTCTTGTTTTGACAAATTTTTGACAATGAATCCTACATTGGGCAAAATCAAGGACTGTTGTTTTTTGAGGGTCACTCGCTTGGACAATTTTTCGCCAGCACGGTCCACGACGACATTTACAGCATCTCCGGGTCGTTTGGAAGAAAGGTAACCTGTTAGCTCTGAAAACTTGCTAACCTTTATATTATCTACCTGCTTGATGACATCACCTACTTTTAAGCCTGCAGCCTCTGCTCCGGACCCTTCAGATACTTGGGAAATATGAACCCCTTCTATTTCGTCCAAACCACGCTCGATGGCTTCTTTTGATTTTTCATTTAGTGCCGAAATACCCAGCAAACCGCGTTGAACATTGCCAAACTCCATGAGGTCCTCAATGACTTTTTTGGCAATATTGCTCGGTACCGCAAAGGCATATCCCACATATGAACCGGTTTGTGAGGTAATCGCCGTGTTGATTCCAATCAGGTCCCCATTGGTGTTGACCAAAGCGCCACCACTATTCCCAGGGTTCACCGCTGCATCCGTTTGGATAAAAGACTGATTTCCCCGTAAGGATAAGGAACGCGCCTTAGCACTAATGATTCCGGCGGTTACCGTTGAAGTCAAACTAAAAGGATTTCCCACGGCCAACACCCATTCTCCAACCTTGGTATTATCTGAATTTCCGAATGCCAAGTAGGGGAGTGCATCTTCTACATCTATTTTGAGCAAGGCAATGTCAGAAGCCTTGTCCGCCCCTACTACGGTTGCTTCATACACTCTTTTATTGTTGAGCGTAACCTCTATCTGATTAGCATTATCAATCACGTGATTGTTGGTGACAATGTACCCATCAGGGGTGATGATGACTCCAGAACCTGTACCTACTTGCGGTGTAGGTTGACGGTCCGAACCGTAAAAGAAATCTGCCAGACTTCCGCCGCTACGGCTTACCGAAGTGTTTTTTACGTGCACCACGGCATTGACCGTTTTTTCAGCAGCAAGCGTAAAATCCACATCATTTAGGGCAGTTCCGGTGGAAATAGAATTACTGGTTTGGATGACGGGCAATTCGCCGGTTTCCGAACTGGCTTTATACGTGTTGTCTTCAAAAAACAATTTATAAGCGCCTAGGGTTATTGCGCCAGAAATTAGGGATATCAAAAATAAACCTGCTATTCTCTTCATAATTCAATACAATTTTAACATTTAGCACCTCACAAAATTAAATGAAATCAATCGCCAATGATGTAGTTTAACGACCTTTTAACTCCGCGAGAATGAGCAATGGAAATCCTATCTTTGTGGCTTATTCATTTGAAGATGGAAATTGAGTTTTTCAAGTATCAAGGTACCGGAAATGATTTTGTTTTGATAGATAATCGAAAGGAGTTGTTTCCAAAAACCGATACCCATTGCATAAAGTATCTATGCGATAGGCGTTTTGGCGTTGGCGGCGACGGCTTGATTCTACTTGAAAATGACGATGAGTTTGATTTCAAAATGGTCTATTTCAATTCCGATGGGGCAGAAAGTACCATGTGCGGCAATGGTGGAAGGTGTTTGGTCGCCTTTGCCAAATACCTTGGCATTATAGAAGATGAAACCAAGTTTACGGCGGTGGACGGATTGCATTCCGCAACGATTGATGAAACTGGAAAGGTAAGATTGAAAATGAAAGATGTGGATGAGGTAATCAAACGCGAAAGCCATCTTTTTCTAGACACGGGCTCACCACACCATGTTCAAGTGGTGAAGAATATCGATGCGCTGAATGTCCAAAAGGAAGGCAGTAAGATTCGATATGG
>JBCBCH010000441.1:0-2537 GCA_038530835.1 Bacteroidota bacterium
CTTCCTTTTTGGTCGACCACTACAGCTCTGCAGCTCGTGGTTCCCTGGTCTAGGGCCAGGATATACTTGCTCATTTTATTGACTTTAAGGTGCCTGAATTTACTAAAATTTATTGGAGTATATTTCTTTAAGAATCGTATTCTATTGGAAACATATATCATACTGCTGAAAGGCGTAAACGTCGGCGGAAACAACCGTATCAAAATGGCCGAGTTTCGCGAGCACCTGTTGAAAAAGGGCTTCAAAAATGTCAAAACCTACATTCAAAGTGGCAACATTGTGTTATCCCATGACTCCTTCATTGATGAGGTGAAAAAAGGAGTTATTGACGTATTGACTCAAGATTATGGGTATACCGTTTCGGTTTTGGTTTTTACCCTCAAACAATTTGAAGACATCTTAGCCAAATGCCCATATAATACGCCCGAAAATGACAAAAAAGTGTATTTCTCCTTCTTGGAAGAAACCCCAGATGCTGCCCTTTTGAAAAACTTTCAGTCTATTTCGTTTCCGGATGAATTGTTTGAGATTGGAGAGCAGTGCATTTATTTACTTTTTCAATCAGGATATAGCAAGGCGAATATGACCAATACTTTTATCATCAAACAATTGAAATTAGCGGCATCCACTCGAAACCTCAAAACGGTCAAAAAGATTTTGGAGTTGGCCAAAGCTTAATTCAGCATCCAAATTCGGTAATTCAATACGGCAGCGAAAGCCACCCACAGAAAATAGGGTATCAACAGGTACGCTGCCAATTTACTGACCACCTTAAACCATCGAAAGGTTAATCCAATGAGCGCCAACAAAATAAGAATAACCAACATGGCCCATTCTGGGGATTGAAACCCGAAAAAAACGATGCTCCACAAGGCATTGAACAATAGTTGAAATCCAAAATGGTACAGTGCAGTTTTCACCCAAATGTGATGGAAACCTTTGGACCAAACGATTCCTGCGGCTACTCCCATTAAGACATAAAGTACCGTCCAAACTGGGGCAAAAACGCTATTGGGTGGGTTGAAACTTGGTTTGTTCAAAGTGGTATACCAAGTGTTGACGGAGCTCTGGGTCGCAAAACTGGAAAGAAAACCAATCAGCAGGCATACGGCGACAGCGATAAGGATGTTAAGGGTTTTCTTTTTGTTCATGGTCAGTGCGCTACTCCCCTAAAATAATAATTTATTTGAATCAGGGTTCGGCTGTTTAAAGCAGACTATATTTGCCCAAATTTGAATGTTGGATGACCGAAAAGGATTTTATACCAAGTGACTACCACGATTTGCCTGACAATGGTTCGGTGACTTGGAAAGCTCCAAGCAATATTGCGCTCGTGAAGTATTGGGGTAAAAAGGGCAATCAAATTCCTGCGAACCCATCGCTCAGCTTTATGTTGGATACCAGTGCCACCACCACAACGCTTTCTTTTTCCAAAAAAGCTAATTCGGATGATTTTAGTTTTGCGGTTAAACTAGATGGCGAAGCAAAACCTGATTTTGCCCCGAAAATCCAAACCTTCTTGGAACGGGTGGAGGACTATCTTCCCTTTTTGAGATCCTATCATTTCGATATTGATACCTCCAACTCATTTCCACACAGCAGCGGCATTGCTTCCTCGGCTAGTGGTATGGCAGCCCTGTCCCTTTGTTTGCTGGATTTGGAGCGGCAATTTTCTGATATGGACGCAGACCATTTCAACAAGAAAGCCTCTTTTTTGGCACGTTTGGGTTCCGGTAGTGCTTGTAGGAGCATCAAAGGTCGCATGGTACAATGGGGAAGTCACCCAAGCATGAAGGAAAGCACCGATTTTTTTGGATTGCCCTATCCCTATCTGGTGGATGCCGTTTTCAACACCTTTCACGACACGATTTTATTAGTGCATAAAGGGCAAAAACAGGTAAGCAGTACCGTTGGGCATGGATTGATGCACGGACATCCGTTTGCAGCCCAGCGTTTTGGACAAGCTCATCAGCATTTGGATGAATTGACTCCTGTGCTCAAGACAGGGGACTTGGATGCTTTTAATGCCATTGTGGAACGCGAGGCCTTGACCTTGCATGCCATGATGATGAGTAGTTCTCCTTATTTCTTGTTGATGAAGCCCGGAACGCTGCAAATCATCGAAAAAATATGGGCGTATCGCAACGAGAAAAAGGTTCCGGTTTGCTTTACGTTGGACGCTGGGGCCAATGTACACATGCTCTACCCCGAAAAGTATAAAGTTGAAGTGTTGCAATTTATTCAGGATGAACTGGTTGCGCATTGTGAGAATGGACAGTATATTTGCGACCAAGTTGGAACGGGTGCCGTAAAAATATCTTGAAAAAGATGTACGCACTACCGTTTTGAAGCGTTATGAAGTTGACTTTGGATAATCAGAATTGCATCACCTTGATTTTTTGTTTATCTTTAAGTAAGGTTTAATTAAACAAAAAGGAAAATTCCTTAGGAAAAGCATGAAAGGACCACTGTTTTACTCCAAGATTCTTTTGTTCGGAGAGTATGGTATCATCAAAGATTCCAAAGGACTTTCCATT
>JBCBCH010000442.1:0-2524 GCA_038530835.1 Bacteroidota bacterium
CCTTCGACCGTTTTGTCTTCATTCGTGATTACATGAACCCCGTTACCAGAGATTGGGTTGAGATTCGAAAGACAGCAGATATTTGGGAACCGGTAAACAACAAACCCTTCAATTTTGATGCGCCTACATTTTTTGAAGCAGACGCCTTTAATGTGGAATTTTTCACCCCTCCTATCAACAGAAACCCCACGGAAAAACGAATTGCCCTGGGTAAAAAGCTGTTTTTTGAACCAAAGCTTTCACAAAATGGAAAAATGGCTTGTGTTACTTGTCACAGTCCAGAAAAAGCTTGGGCGGACGGAATGGTAGTGAATACAGATAATGAGGGGAAACCGCTGCAACGGAATACCCCTACACTTATCAACGCGGCATTTCAACAAAGCTTCTTTTGGGATGGCCGTTCTCCAAATTTGTTGGACCAAATCACTTCGGTATTTACCAATGATAAAGAGTTCGATAGCTCTGTACATCAATTTTCTACGGAGATTTTATCCGATTCGACGTATATCGAATTGTTCAAAGATGCTTACGGAGGTATTTCCAAACGCAATACTGAGATTATTCGAGCCATCTCATCTTACATAGCAACTTTAAATGCGTTCAACTCAAAGTTTGACAAAAACATTCGTGGAGAAGAAGACACTTTCACCGAAGAAGAAAAACTTGGGTTCAATTTGTACATGGGAAAGGCCCTTTGCGCCACCTGTCATTTCATCCCGTTGACGAACGGAACCGTACCACCTTTCTTTTCAGAGCATGAGAAGGAAGTGATAGGTGTTCCAGAAACGGCTGCAAATACCATGCTCGATGATGATTTAGGCTACTATTGGCGGCATAATCAGAAACTGGAAGTGCATAAAGGCATGTTCAAAACCCCAACCGTTCGAAATTCAGAATTGACGGCGCCTTACATGCACAATGGCGTGTATGCCAGTTTGGAAGAGGTGATGAATTTCTACAATCTCGGTGGAGGCGGAGGAATGGGCTTTGATTTGCCATATCAAACGTTGCCTTTTGACAATTTGCAATTGACCAAAGCTGAAGAAAATGCTTTGGTAGCCTTTATGAAGACCTTGACGGACACCCAAGTTGAAACCGCAGAAGCGGTGTACTAGAATTTTTCAAAAACCCCTAGACCAAATAGGGCAAAATCATATTTGACCGGGTCTTCTGGTGCAAAACGGCGTAAACTTTTGTCCAATTCCTTAAGGGCTTTGGCATCGTTCTGTTTCCGCTGAATCAACCCAAGTTTTCGAGCTACGTTACCAGAATGCACATCCAATGGGCAAGATAGTTTTGCGGGCGATATACTTTTCCAAATACCAAAATCAACCCCTTTTTGGGGAGAACGGACCATCCAGCGCAAAAACATGTTCAATCGCTTTGCGGCTGAACCTTTTTCCGGGTCTGATACGTGCTTTAGGGTCCGTTTGGCGTGAGGAATTTCGAAAAAAACAGATTTAAAGGTTGAAATCGCGCTTTGTAAGGAAGCGCTGTCCTGATGTTTTGCAAATATTTCTTCCAAGCCTCCATGGGTCTCATAAATATGATGTAGCCCTCTCACGAAACTGCTAAAATCCTCCCCATTGAAGGTACGATGCACAAAAGTGTTCAAAGCATCCAAATCTTTTGGTGTGTGGGAGATGATAAAATCGTAGGGTGCATTCCCCATCAGCTCCATCATTTTTGTAGCGTTGTTTATAATGCTTTTCCGGTTGCCCCAAGCTATGGTTGCCGTTAAAAAGGCACTGATTTCAACATCTTCCTTACGGGTAAACTTGTGGGGAATTTGAATAGGGTCGGAAGTTAAAAAGCGCGGGTGTTCATAATGTTCCGCTTTTTCATCCAAAAACGCTTTCAGTTCAGAACGATTCATAAGCGGCTAAGATACCATGAGACCGTCTATCATGGTCAGTTTGCGGTCTGCCATGTCGGCCAATTCTTTGTTGTGCGTCACCAGCACAAACGTTTGTCCGAACTCGTCCCTTAACTTAAAAAATAAGGAGTGTAGGTTATCGGCACTTTCTGAATCCAAATTACCGCTGGGTTCATCTGCAAAAACAACAGACGGGGAATTGATTAACGAGCGTGCCACCGCAACGCGTTGTTGTTCGCCACCAGATAAGGCATTGGGTTTATGGTCCATCCTTTCCGAAAGCCCCAAAAAGTCCAAAAGCTCTTTGGCACGTGCTTCAGCTTCTGCCTTTTCAGTTTTTTTGATAAAGGCAGGAAGGCATACATTTTCCAAAGCGGTGAACTCAGGCAAGAGTTGGTGGAATTGAAAAATAAATCCAATATGGGCGTTACGAAAACGAGCGAGTTGTTTTTGTTTTAGATCCGTTACAGATACATTATTGATGTACAAATTACTGTCGGGATTGGATGGGGTATCCAAAGTTCCAAGAATTTGCAACAAAGTAGTTTTTCCAGCACCAGATGCGCCGACAATGGAGACTACTTCTCCTTGGGAAACCGTAAAATCCACGCCTTTCAAAACTTCAAGGGCTCCAAAGTGCTTTTTGAT
>JBCBCH010000443.1:0-2523 GCA_038530835.1 Bacteroidota bacterium
TCATTCGCGAATTACTTTGCATACTATCCAAAATGACGCGATACTTTTTGGACATGGTCAGTAAAACCTCGGGCGGACTTTCTTCATGTTTCTTCAGGAGGACACGTGCTTTTTCTTTGAGCATATCGTTCCGAATCCCAAGTTCTGCACTCCAATTTTTGAGCTTGGTCTGTTGCTCTTTATTGAGTTGGAATATCTCCACGATATCTTTGTCCTGCCCACTGCCAATGCCTAATGGACATTCTTTTTGACTCCAAAGCACAGGTCCAAGACAAAAGACCAAGACAATCAAATTGTTTCGCAAGGTTGTAAGGTTGATGATTTTCAAGTTGAAGATACAGGATGAATTTACATCTGACGAAAAATCCGGTCGAAATAGCGCTATTTTTATAAAAAATTCTGTTGCATGGAGAAACTTTTACCTCGTTTTTTGGAATTCGTTCAAATCGATACCCAAAGTGACCCCTACTCTCAAACCACCCCAAGCACTGAAAAACAGCGTGAACTTGCCAAGAAGTTGCTCCTGGAGCTGCATCAAATTGGGATGGAAGAAGTTTCCATTGATGAAAACTGTTACATCATGGCGACCTTGCCCAGCAATGTAGATAAAAAAGTTCCTACAATCGGTTTTATCGCACATATGGACACCACTCCAGATTTCACGGGAAAAAAGGTAAAACCCAATGTTGTTAAAGGGTATAATGGAGGGGAAATCAACTTGAAAGGCAAAAAAGGGATGGTACTTTCCCCAACGGAATTTCCGGAGTTGGAAAACTATATCGGTCAGACTTTGGTCACCACTGATGGGACTACCTTACTTGGCGCAGATGACAAAGCTGGGGTAAGCGAAATCATTACGGCAATGGAGTATTTGAGAATGCATCCTGAAGTTCCTCATGGGAAGATTCGAATAGCTTTTACCCCTGACGAGGAAATTGGTCGAGGTGCGCACAAATTTGATGTGGAAAAGTTTGGTGCGGAATGGGCCTACACCGTTGACGGCAGCCAGGTTGGGGAACTGGAATTCGAAAACTTCAATGCCGCCAGTGCAGTCATAAAATGTAAAGGAAAAAGCGTGCATCCAGGTTTCGCCAAAGACAAAATGATAAACGCCCTTTTGGTGGCGCATGAGTTTGTCTCAATGTTGCCATTACAAGAAGTTCCTGAGAAAACGGAAGGGATGGATGGTTTTTTTCATGTACATACCTTAAAAGGTAGCGTGGAAAAATCAAAAATCGAACTCATCATACGTGACCACGACAGAGAGCACTTCGAGGCGCGAAAACAACTCCTATTGGATATTGCCGAAAAACTGAATGACCGATATGGGCAGGCGATAAGTGTACATATGGAAGACCAATACTATAACATGCGCGAAAAGGTGGAACCGGTATACCATATCGTTGAAATTGCCGAAGAAGCCATGAAATCCGTTGGGGTGGAGCCCATTATCAAACCCATTCGCGGGGGAACGGATGGTTCACAATTGAGTTTTATGGGGCTGCCCTGCCCCAATATTTTCGCTGGTGGGCACAATTTTCATGGACCATACGAATATGTTCCTTTGGAAAGTATGCAAAAAGCCGTGGAAGTCATCGTCAAAATCTCGGAATTGACGGCCACCCAAATCCAATAAAAAAAGCACCCCAAAAGGGGTGCTCTACGGGTAGAATATAGGGTAATTATTTTTTGGCGTCTACAGATAACTTTTTGCTCATTTCCATTGAAATGGCAGAGCGGTCGAACTTCAAACGTCCGGCCATGGTTTCGATAACACAAGAATAGTCTTTGTCATTCAATTCAACCACCTTACCATGCAAGCCGCTTTTGGTAATGATTTTATCTCCTCTTTTTAGTCCGGAGGCAAATTTCTTTTCATCTTTCTGGCGTTTGATTTGTGGTCGAATCATAAAAAAATACGCGACGACCATTATCAATATGAGGGGCAGAAAGTTTCCTAGGTTTTCCATGTTTGGATTCTACTAAAGTTATTTTACCGGTCCCGCAGGAACCGCTTGCTTTGGGTTTACGAACGCCTTGATACGTAGCGTCTCAGACCCTTTTTCCGTATTTGCGGTTACCGTAACCGTTTTGGTCACTTGGTTTTGTCCTGTACCATTGAATTTCACCAACAAATCACCTTGAGCACCGGGTGCAATTGGCGTATTCTTGGGATATTCAGGGATAGTACAACCGCAGCTACTTTTCGCATCGGTGATGATCAAAGGAGCATTTCCGGTATTGGTGAAAGTAAATCGCGTTTGTTGTGCGGTTCCTTGTTCAATAGTACCAAAATCATGTTCTGATTTGTCAAAGGTCATTACAGGCAATTTCTTTTGTGCCTCATCTCTACTAGATGCATTTTCAACATTCTCAGCTACAATTTTACTTGAAGCTTTTTCCTTGCAAGAAAGGCCCACAACAGCTACAACAGCCAACAAGCCCAAACCAATGATTGTTTTTCTCATTCTGTATTTTATTTTTCCAAAAATAATCAATTCGTAAATTATCGGAGACCCCGCC
>JBCBCH010000444.1:0-2522 GCA_038530835.1 Bacteroidota bacterium
GGATTAAGAAAGCGTACGCCACCGATAAAGGCGATTTTGAGGATAAACCGGTTTACGTGCTTATCAACGAGCGTTCGGCATCAGCCAGCGAAATCATAGCAGGAGCCTTGCAAGACAATGATATCGGCACTATCGTGGGAAGGCGTTCCTTTGGAAAGGGATTGGTGCAGCGTGAAATGGATTTGGGAGATGGTTCCGCAGTGCGGTTGACGGTTTCCCGTTACTATACGCCCACGGGGCGTTCCATCCAAAAATCCTATAAAAAAGGCCATAAGGATTACTATCACGAATTCATGAATCGCTACAGTAGCGGCGAACTGGTTTCGGTAGATAGCATAAAAGTGGCGGACTCGTTGAAGTTTAGAACCCCTAAAGGGAAGGTGGTTTATGGCGGTGGTGGAATCATTCCCGATGTTTTCGTGCCTATTGGCAGCAACGAAGAGGAAGCTATCGAAAGCATGGATGATACGTATGAGTTTTTCTCAAGATTTGCCTTCGAACACTTGGAAAAGGACCGTAAACAATATGCCCGCTATTCCAAAAACGAGTTCTTGGATAATTTTGTGGCCGATGACATTCTTTTTGATGAATTCATCCAGTTCGTATTGAATCGCAAAATCAAGTTGGACTTCTATGCTTTTGAGGGTAAAATCAAAGATTACATAAAAGCAAATATCGCGGAGCAATTGTTCTCTCCAAATCTAGCCGCGCAAATCAAGGGCAAACATGATGCAATGCTCACCAAGGTTTTGGAATTGGACACAGCTGAATCGTTATACGATGATGATGCGGATGCTATTGGGCTAAAGGACTAAGTTTAGTCTTCCTCTTCCAGTTTATCTTTTATTTTTTTGGACGTCATAAAAATGAGCAAGAGAATGATGGCGCATAAAGACGCCACAATACCGATAAGCGCTATGGTGCTATCGCCCTGAAATGGATTGTTGAAGTCTACCATAGTGACATTATAGGCAATCAACGCAAGGGCAAAAACAATTAAAACTATCGTGAAGGATTTGTTCATGAATTCTTTACAAACGAGGTTACAAGAGCTGGTTGATGTTGGTAGCGAATAACTTTACCGCGATAGCCAACAAAATCACCCCAAATACCTTTCGAATGATTCCCAACCCATTTTTGCCCAGTAATTTCTCAATCCGGGCACTGGATTTTAGCACCAGGTAAACAAAGATAATGTTTAGGATAATGGCGACCACAATGTTTTCCACGGCATATTCTGCTCGAAGTGATAAGATAGAGGTCATAGTTCCAGCTCCAGCGATGAGCGGAAAGGCGATAGGTACCACTGAAGCACTTTCCGGTTCCTCATCACGATACAGACTAATGCCCAAAATCATTTCAATGGCCAAAAAGAAAATAACAAAGGCTCCTGCTACGGCAAAGGAGTTCACGTCAATGCCGATAAGGCTGAGAATACTTTCGCCCACGAACAAAAAGGCAACCATTAAACTAGCGGCTACAATTGAAGCTTTTTCAGATTGAATGTGTCCCACCTTTTGTCGTAAACCAATGATAATTGGGATGCTTCCCAAAATATCAATCACTGCAAAAAGCACCATGGTTGCGGTAACAATTTCCTTAACGTTGAAGTTCATTTTCCATTTCGATTTTAGCGCCGCAAATGTACATCCAAAATGTGCTCTTATACAATGGTAAACCCCTCCCAAAACATCGAAATCTTGAAGTATGCGTTATTTTTGTGTTATAAGTTCTGAATAGATGTTCCAGATTGGCAAAACCATAGTTTCTGAAGATATTCTTGAGCACGATTTTGTGTGCAACCTAACCGCCTGCAAAGGAGCTTGTTGTGTGGAAGGGGCCTATGGGGCACCCTTGGAAGAGGAAGAGACCTCCATTTTGGAAAACATTGTGGAAAAGGTCAAGCCCTACCTAAGGCCTGAAGGTATTTCAGCTTTGGAATCGCAAGGCGCTTTTGTAAAAGGTGAAGATGGGGAGTGGGAGACCCCTTTGGTGGAAGGGGCGGAATGTGCGTACACTATTTTCGAAAAAGATGGTACCGCCAAATGTGGTATTGAAAAAGCATATAACGAGGGTGCCGTGAGCTGGAAAAAACCGGTTTCCTGTCATTTGTACCCCGTACGAACAAGAGACTATTCAGAATTTACCGCCGTAAACTATCACGAATGGGAGATTTGTGACCCTGCCTGTTCTTTGGGCAAGGAACTGCAAGTTCCGGTATATCGTTTTGTTAAGGAAGCACTGATACGAAAGTTTGGAACGGAATGGTATTCGGAACTAGAAGAAGTGGCCAAAAAGAAACCTAAATCGTAGGGATTTCCAAAATAACCTTGGTTCCCCTTGGTGTTCCATTATCATCAAAAAGATCTACAATGTGTACATCGAAATTGTGGTGATAGTCTTTGGCGAAATTGGCCAATCGTTCTTTGGTGATACGAATACCGACAGACTTTCGCTTTAATACCCTGTTTTCTTTGTTGGTTTCTGCAGCGGTGCGTCCTACACCATTGTCCACGATTTCG
>JBCBCH010000445.1:0-2498 GCA_038530835.1 Bacteroidota bacterium
GTGGAACATGCCAAGAATGGTTCTGCCAAGGCATGGTTTTCATTCGAATTTTACCAACGATTTGAATCCATTGGTGCAGCGTGGCCAAGGTGTCTTTGATTTCGTTAAAATCGAGCAGGGGCCAGTCGTTTTGTGTTGTCGTACTCATTGAAATATACTTTATGAAGAGGTGCTATCTAATTTACGGCTTCCTTAACGGGGAGCAAAATAGGTTAACTGGGTTTTTATCCGGTTGGTTTGTATTTGGCGTTTTTAGTATGGTATTACTGCGATGTCAAAAGCTTTTGGGTGATAGTCCATTCCTTTTCGGATGTTTTCCGTCTTTTCCACACCGACTAACTTTTGGCAAACATAAAGTCCCAAATCTATAGCGCTGGTCACTGCACCTGCCGTAATGGTGCGGGCATCGTCTACGATTCGGTTTTCAAGAACTGTGGGACAATATTTTCTCAATGCCTCATATTCTTTGAAGTTTATCGTAGCGGATTTGTTTTTCAAGAAGCCCGCTGCACCCAGAATTAGACTGCCTGTACAAACTGATACTTTATATGGAACTGTTTTCGCGGTTTGAATCCACTTAACAAAATCCTTATCAAACTGCAGAGTTCTGGTACCGTAACCGCCAGGAATAAAAATCATATCATAAGTAGATAAATCAGGTAGTACTTTGTCAACCGTGATTTCCAATCCAAAACTGTCTTGTACCGTTTTTCGTCTAGCACATAAATCCCAGTCCAATTTCTCCATATACCCAAGTGTTTTCAGGTTTTTTATAGGGTCATAAAAACCAAAAAAATCCAAAAGCGTAATTCCGTCAAACAGTATGTAAGCAATTCTCATTTTCTTCCCACAAAACGTACTACGGAGCCTACCCCGTTGTGGTACAGGCCTTCCTTGAGTTCTACTTCCTTTTCCACCAATTCAATGATGTGATACCCTTCAAAATCAGCTTTGAGCTCTGCTACCGAAAACAGGGCTTCAATGGTTGCAGGGCCTCCTATTTTTGGATTTTGCTCGCGATACTTAAGGTGGCTTTTTCCAAAAGCTTCAAGAATGATGACACCACCTTTCTTCAACTTTTTGCTCAACAGCTGATGGTATTTGGATTTTAGGTTTGGCGGAAAGTGCGCATAAATGAGTGCAATGGCATCAAATGATTCATTTTCATATTCTAGTTCCGGTAGCTGACCAATCTTATACTTAAGAGTGATGTTGTTTTCTTTTGCTAAAGCCAATGCTTTGTTTTTACCCGCAGTACTAATATCAAAAGCGGATACATCCCAACCTAGTTTTGCTGCATAAATGGCGTTGCGCCCTTCGCCTTCTGCACCAAAAAGGATTTTACCTGGCATCAAGTTCTGTAAGTTCACCTTTAGGAATTCATTGGGCTCGGTGCCATATGCAAATTCCTTGGCAGCATACCGTTCATTCCATCGCTGTAACCAATTGCTAGCCATGTGTTCGATTTTACTATAATTGAATTTAGAACTTTCCGGTGTTGGCCCATTCCGTGCGGGGTGGAATGCGTTCCACATTGACCCAATGCTCCACGATTTTTCCATCCTCTAGCCTAAAAATGTCGAAAAGGGCATGTTCCGCCACATTGTAGGTGACCTTGGAGTAGCTTACCACATGATTGCCTTGGCCCATGACGTGAAACACAAAATCGTAGGTGAAGGTTTGTGTCGCCAAAAAATTGGCAAGGGCTTCAATACCGTTGGGTAGGGTAGGATTGTGTTGGATATATTTTTCAGAGGAAACGTATTGATTCAATGCGTTATGATTCTTGTTTTGCATCACATCTACCAGAAAGTTTCGGATAATGGCTTTGTTCTCCTCGGTTTTGTCCAAATCGTTCAGTTCAAAATCCCCAAGAATCATATCATTCCCAGAAACGGTTTCATGGGGTTCCCGGTATTGCGCAATAACATCCCAATGTTCTATGATTTTGTCATTGGCATCAGTATCAAACATATCTGTGGTAATCCACTTTGCGGTACCATTGTCAATATCTTGATAGGCGTGCACGAAAACAAAGCGTCCGTCTTCCAAGGTTCGAATGAGACGAATATCCCTGTTTTTGGTTCTTTCGAGAAATCCGGAAAAGAATTCCATGAATCCCTCCGGGCCGTCAGCGACGCCAGTGCTGTGCTGGGTATAACGGTCACCAGTATATTTTTTTACTACCTCAATGTTTCCGTCTCGGATACCTTCCAAATAGAGGTTTTTCGCGTTTTCAAGTTTTTGGCTCATTTTTTTTTGAATTAGGTTGGTCTAGTCTATTTTTTGAATTTCCCTGTGTCGTAGTAAAACGGCATGGTTCGTAGGATCTTTCCGCTTTCCAAAGTGTAGACTTGCACCATGGGCATGCGAAAAGCTTCTTTTTGTTTGGTAAACCCCACTGCAATAGAAGTGGCCACTACTTTGTCCTCATTGGAAAAGTAGGTTACATCTTCAGAACCAAAGGTTTCGAAATAGTCGAAAAGCTTTTTGAAGAA
>JBCBCH010000446.1:0-2498 GCA_038530835.1 Bacteroidota bacterium
GCACAACCAAACCATGACCATAACGACTTTGTCTGAATGAAGTACCATAGACTGTTGGCCCGGCAGTTGAAGAAATCGGGGTTGGTCGAAAACGTCGACCCCAAAAC
The DNA here is from genome assembly GCA_038530835.1 of Bacteroidota bacterium. Lineage (GTDB taxonomy): Bacteria > Bacteroidota > Bacteroidia > Flavobacteriales > Flavobacteriaceae > Flagellimonas. Next base: position 108 of record JBCBCH010000446.1, read on the forward strand.
GTTGGGTCTTTTGGAATTTGTGAACCGTGCCTATGCTGAATTTGATTCGGACATGGAGCATATGGAAAACACATTGGAGGAAAGTTCACAAGAGCTTTTTGAAGCCAACCAACAGTTACAAAGCAATGTGGAGACCGTATCCAGAAGGTTGGACAAGGTTGCCGGAAATATTAGGGATGTTATTTTTGAGATGGACAACACCGGGCAATGGACCTATCTCAATATGGCATGGAAAGACCTAACGGGATGCACGGTAGAGGAATCTTTGGGCGCTCCCTATCACGCCTGTCTTAAAGATAGAACAGGAGAATCTATTGGTGATTTTCTAGGACTAGATGAAGGTTTGGAACCGTTGCATGGGAAAAAATTTGAAATTACCTCCTGTCAGGGTGAACTCAAATGGCTGGACATGTCCATTAAACCACTTTATTCCAGCACAGGCAAAAAGCAAGGATATATTGGGACCATTGTTGATATTACCCAACTGAAAAATACTGAGTTCGCGCTCATTGCTGCCAGCGAACTGGCCAATAAAGCCAGTAAGGCCAAAGATGATTTCCTTTCCACCATGTCCCACGAAATTCGGACGCCCCTTAACGCTGTAATTGGCATTACCAATTTGTTGCTCATCGAAAATCCCAAAATAGAGCAATTGGAAAATCTTAGTGCCTTAAAAGATTCATCTTCACATCTTCTGGAATTGGTGAACGATATTTTGGATTTCAATAAGATTGCCTCAGGTTCTTTGGTGATTGAAAAGCGAAGCTTTGATTTAAAGGATACCGTACTTCGACTTCAAAACATTTTTAGCCAGCGTGTTAAAGAGAGAGGTATTGATTTCAATCTGGAGATTGATGATAAATTGCCGCACTTGGTCGTTGGAGATAGTACTCGAATCTCTCAAATATTGACCAATCTAATCGGAAACGCCATAAAATTCACAGAGAAGGGCTCTGTTTCCGTCAGTATTGCGGTTACCAAACAGACCAAGACCCAATGTAGTCTGGATTTTGCCGTGAAAGATACGGGAATTGGTATCCGAAAAGACCGTCTCAAAGATATTTTCAAAACGTTTGAACAGGCAGATCCAAATGTAACTCGCAAATATGGTGGTTCAGGTTTGGGCTTGGCGATTTGCCGTAGACTTTTGGAATTAATGGACAGCGACCTTTATGTGGAGAGTACCTTAGGTATTGGTTCCATTTTTTCGTTTTCCTTGAATTTGGCAAAGGACAGTATGAAACCCATACTGTCCACATCTAGTGAAATTCATCCCAACAATACCGAGGTAAAACAGTCCCTTAAAGGTACCCGAATATTGGTTGCTGAGGATAATAAGGTAAATACCATGGTCATCAAAAAATTCTTGACCAAATGGGAAGCTAACTTTGACTTGGCAGCAAACGGAAGAATTGCCATCCAACGCGCAGAAAAGGTCCGGTACGATTTGATTTTAATGGACCTACAAATGCCTGAAGTCGATGGTTTTCAAGCTACCAAGGCCATCCGGGAATCCAATAAGTCCCTTAACCGCAATATTCCCATTTATGCCCTTTCCGCTTCTACGGGTATGTATTCCCAAAAAGATATGAATACCAGCGGCATGGATGGATTGATAACCAAGCCCTTTAACCCTGAGGAACTGCGTCAAACCTTGTTCAACATCCTGAATCGAGATACTCCAAGGGATGGTTTAGGACAGACGGCTTAACATTCTGAAAATCAATACTCAACACTATTCATTGCGAAGCTCCGCTAATTGGCGCTCAACATAACTGGAAATACCTTCCTCATCAGTGCCCAAACGCAATACCTTTTCGTAATTGGCGATTGCCTCCTTCAAAGCACCTTTGTCTTTTTGAACTCTGGCCAAGCCAAAATAGCCTCCAAAATACTCAGGTTGCTCTGCAATGGCTTTTCGATATACACCTTCCGCCACTACTTTTCGGTCCGACCTGTAAAACAAGGCACCCAAAAAACTAAGTGTTGTTTGTTCAAGCTTATATCTGCTATCATTTTTTAGAGCATCATAGGTTTTAAGTCCTTCGGTCAAACCTTTTTCATCAATGGCCTTTTTCATTACAATGTCTATCGGCATGGGAATCTTATAATCCGAATAAATGCTGGTAAGGGCATTTACCTTGTGCATTAAATTCCGGTCAGGGGCAATGTAGTTGGAAAACAAGACGGCTGTAAGTTGAAGACTTGGCACACGATTTACTTGGCTCGCAAATCCAGTAGTTTCCCCATAATGACTAAGCACTTTTAAGCCGTTTTCGAACCGAATATTCCAACCATAACCATAGCCGGTTGTATCCGTTTTTTTCTGGTCTTCCCAATTGTAAAAGGCATCTTCTAATTCGTTTTTGGGAATTAAGACATCTGAATAAA
>JBCBCH010000447.1:0-2478 GCA_038530835.1 Bacteroidota bacterium
CAGGCGTATTGACGTTGTCCCACCATTTACCAATTTGCATTTTTGCACCCCAAGCAATTTGCCTTTTCAAAAGGTGCGTTGACAAAAATTGCTCAAATCGTTCTGGTCCCAGTTCATCGGCAAAGGTATTTTTAATGACATGATACGCGCAACGATGGTAGACCAAAGCACTTTGGCTATCCAAGGTGTAGGTTCCGTCCCATTGACGGAGTTTATCCATCACCCTCAATTGGTCCTCTTCCAAAATGGAAATATCCAGATATTTGATAAGCTCTTTTACCAATTCGGGATTCACCGAAGAGGTCACATCCATAATCATCTCTTGGGTTGAAGTCTTGTCCCAATCATTTTTTGGCTCCAAAAGGGACACAATCCGCTTCGCACGGTTTTCGGGCAAGTAATATCCTGTAACCAATGGACCACCTGAAGTAGACGATTCGGGTTGATTGTTGGCAGAATACACATAATGCCATGGTGGATTTACGGCACTGGGGTTTTGCGAAAAGTCTAAAAAGGACTGTTTTTCGTTTTCCCCTGAAGCCCCATCCAAGATAAATTTGGTCGACACACTGTCGGGTAGGCTGTACAATTGGGCTGTAGCCCACCACCCAACATTACCTTCTGCATCCCCATACATGATATTCAAACCCGGTGCATGAATATCGGGCAAAGCTTCCTGAAAATCTTCTATGTTGTTGGCCCAGTTTAACCCGAATAGCCCGTGCATCACGCGGTTCTCACGTTGGGTATAGAGCCATGATGCTGCTATTGGTGTTTCTCCATCAATACCTTTCGTCAAACCATTCATGATGGGACCATGACGTGATACTTTGTATTGAAAATCGACGGGGGTGGAATCTTTTACGATAATTTGTTTTTGAACCGTTTCAAAAGATTCCCAGCCGCTTTCGGTTTTGTATTCCGAGGTGTTGTCAGGATTCAGGGTTTCGTAGTAAAAGTCGATATCATCATTTTGAAACATGGTGAGTCCAAAAGCCAAATTCCTATTGTGGGCCAATAAGGGAAAAGGCACGCCCGCTAAATGATACCCATATTTTTCATAGGTTGGCGTAACAACATGCGCTTCATACCAAACAGAGGGCTGTGCAAAGCTAATGTGTGGGTCATTGGCCAAAATGACTTTGCCAGACTTGGTTTTCTCTGGCCCAAGCACCCAACTATTGCTACCAATAAATTGCGGAACGGGAAGCTTATCCAAAGCTTTAATCGCTGAAAGACCCAAGGTGGTAACCACGCTGTCCTTTTCCATATTTTTAAAGGTCTTTATCCATGTCGTGGACGAATCTGACATAATGGCCAAGTCCGCGAGATAATCTTCCCCAAGGTCGTTTTTTATGGAGGTCAATAAGGGGTCCGTACGATGGCCCATGGCAAAGCTAAAGGCCATGTAGCCTACTGTATTGTAGATGTCTTCTATCTCAAAAGGAGCTGATTCTATTCCTGTCAAATAGAATTCAACCGGTTTCGGACCCTTTTCAACAAAGGCATTAATCCCATCCAAATACGCTTGGGACAATTTCACCATCGGAAGATTCTTATCTAGCTGGGATACCGTTTTTTTGGTATGCTCATCAATGCCAAGGGAAAGGAAAAACTTATCCGTTTCAATCAAGTCTTTTCCAAAAACCTCAGAAAGTCTTCCTTTGGCAATTCTACGGATGAGCTCCATTTGCCATAAACGGTCTTGCGCGTGTACGTACCCTAACGTGCGAAAGGCATCTTCATCATTTTTAGCGTAAATATGCGGTATTCCATACTCGTCATACAGTACGTTTACTTCTTCATTTAAATTCGCCAAAGTCTCTTTTCCGCTGTAATCCGGCTTCAAACTATTGACAAAAAGCCACGTCCCCAGCAGAGCCAAAGCCAAAACAAGCCCTAAAACCAGGAGAATCTTCTTAAGTATCTTCAAAATTTCGGTAGGAATAAATTAGTGGGACGAAGATAGCTTTTTTCGGAAAATACCCATTGGCATTTAACGCTTCGCGAAAAAGTGATGCTGTTCCAAACCAGACTGCAGCCAAGATTGATATACGTCTTTGTCTACCATGTTCACCGGAGGATTCAAAACCTCTAAATCGGGAGATAGCAATACATAATAGGGTAGCGAAGTACTATTAAAATTCAAGGTTTGGAAGGTCCCCCACTTTTGACCAATAGTTTGAATGGGCTTGATTCGACCATTTTCAAATTCAAAATCAAATTGTTCGTTTGTCGGCAGTACCTCACTATCATCAACATACAAGGAAATCAGTACATATTGTTCTTTGAGCATCCGATAAATCTCAGGTTGGCTCCATACATTTTCTTCCATCCGCCTGCAATTCACGCAAGTCCATCCCGTGAAATCCAATAAAATAGGCTTGTTTTCCTCTTTCGCATGCGCCATGCCCATATCAATCTTGGCTGCAGTCTGGTTTGGAACAGCATCACTTTTTCGCGAAGCGTTAAATGCCA
>JBCBCH010000448.1:0-2466 GCA_038530835.1 Bacteroidota bacterium
GCAATCCCGAAATTAACATTGACCTTTCTTTGTCCAATATGGATAAAATCACCCTCGTAAAAATAGAGTACACGGCTGAGTCCGGCTTTGGAAGAAGGAAGGGTGAATTCCGTTTGGTCGGCCGCTGAAATATTCCAAATGTTCACATGATTATCGGATTCAGCAGCCCAAGAATTAGGTGCAGGATTTGGGGCTTGTGCCGAGTTATAACTTCCGGCAATGACTTTGGCCTTGGCATTTTCTTCATGAACCACAGGGATATCTTCGTGCCAAAGCATTTTAAAATGGGGGTCTACAAATTTGTCTTTGGCCGGTAAATTCAACCAAATTTGAAAAAGTTCTAATGGGTTCTCTTCTTCTTGATTCAGCAAAGGAAACATCTCCGAATGTTGTACACCACTTCCTGCCGTCATCCATTGCACGTCACCATGACCAAATCGCCCAGCAGCGCCTAATGAGTCCGAGTGGTCACAAATACCTTTATTCACGATGGTTATGGTTTCAAAACCGCGATGGGGGTGATACGGAAAACCAGGAATGGTTTGCCCGTGGTACATGCGCCAACCATCTTTTAAAGTGAAATCATTTCCAATATTTCTTCCTTGCAACAACTCTTCTGACGGGCCCATATGGGCTTCTCCTTTAGGATAATGGTCCAAGTGGTATACGCAAAACAGAAAAGGGTCTTCGGTTCGCCATGGAAAGCCTAAAGGAAAGGTATGTTTGATAGCTTTTTCCATTAATGGGATGCGGTATTGATTTCAATCCAGTAGCCCTCAGGGTCTTGAAAATAAATTTGCTTTACACCATCAGCCCGGTCCGTCACGCCATTCTCATTACCCGGCCAATCATAAAAAAGTACATCATGAACCAACAAGTTCTCGATAAACTTTTCCAAATTGGAAACAGACAAGCTGAAATGAATGCTCTTGTCTTTTGGAAATTCAGTGAATTCCTTTTTGACAAGTTGCAACTTGGAATTTCCGTAAATAGTAAACCAGCGAATACCAGGTTTTTGCTCCGGATGTGGAATTTCTTCCAACCCCATCACATCGCGATAGAAATCTCCAGTTTCCATGAGGTTCCCAACAACTAAAGACTGATGGTCAAAATGATATGTTTCTCGTTGAATGGGTTTTCCCGTGAATGTGGTTTCCAAAAACACCTGCTGCCAAGTGCCATCATAAACCCCAACCTTGAAGCTATAGGTGTTGGCATCAATGTAGGCCCAATAATCGGTTACGGTTGTACCCTGGTAATCATAAGTGTAAATGATGTCTTTATTTTTTTTGCTGACGGAGCCTTGGGTCATATTGCCAAAGACATCAAACTCATAAAACATAAGTTGTTTGGTTCCGGAGTCGAACCGTCGTATACCATGGTTTCGATGGCCATATTGACGCTGTTCGGAATCGGTGAATCCCTTGGAACGCACAATGACAAGCATACTGTCCAGACTATATGCTAATTGAATTTCTTGTTTGAAAAGGGAACCGTCACCCCATTTGCCTTCAGCAGACCATTCTTTTTCCATGAGGGGTTCAAATAGGGCCAAAGGTTTTTCTTGGGCTTGTAGCACTAAAATACTGAACAAAAAAGACAGCAATAAGCGTATGTGCATTATCGGTTTAGGGTTGTGAAAGGGCCTCTATCTTTTTCTGTATTTCGTCGGCCTGGGCATATTTATTATCGCTTTCGGTCCGATTGATTTTAGAAAGCTCAAAAGCTTCTTTCATTAGTTTTTGATACTGTTCTTGCAGTTTTTCGACCTCACTTTTCTTTTTGAACATTCCAAACATCTCTTTCTTTTTTTATTTTTTGGATGCTGTAAAAAACTAAAATTGGGTTTTCGTACCTACTAGATAAAAATACGAAAAACACCCTAGCTCACAGCTTCCTTATATACTTTTAAACAACGCTCCCGGGCAAACTTATGATCTACCATTTTTTGGGGATACGTTAGTTCTTGCAAGTCGGGCACCCAAGTATTAATATAGTCTCGTTGCTTATCAAACTTATCTACTTGAGTCATTGGATTGAAAATTCGGAAGTAGGGTGCCGCATCGACACCACTACCGGAAGCCCATTGCCAATTACCCACATTGCTGGCCTGTTCGTAGTCCAAGAGTTTTTCTGCGAAATAGGCCTCGCCCCAACGCCAATCGATAAGCAGGTGCTTACACAAAAAACTGGCGACCAACATACGCACACGATTGTGCATGTATCCAGTTGTATTCAACTCTCGCATACCAGCATCAACCAAGGCGTAGCCCGTTTGTCCTTTCTTCCATTTTTCAAACTCCACCTCATTATTGCGCCAAGCAATTCGGTCGTATTTGGGTTTAAAAGCTTTGTGTACCGTATGCGGATAGTGCCAAAGAATTTGCATGAAGAATTCCCGCCAAATCAACTCACTCCAGAACACTTCGTTCTCCTCTGCGATAGCTTTTTTAACCATTTTTCGAA
>JBCBCH010000449.1:0-2466 GCA_038530835.1 Bacteroidota bacterium
CCATGGGCGTGGCTTTTTGTTTTGATTCTATACCGTAAACGTTGTGGTATTCCCCTCAACTACCATATAGTTCGTTGTGGCCATCGTGTTAATAAAGCGGTACGAAGCCGTCGCAGAACCTGCTGTAAATTCGGTTAGCACATAACCTCTTTGTGCCGCATCGAAATACTGTAATCCATCAATTAACAATACAAACGCTTGTTGAATCCCTTGGATAGTTGCTGGGTCTGAGCCAAACAATCCTTCAAAACCAGGAGAAGTTACCGAAGCACAAGCGAACTCTTCACCAATTTTATCTCCATTGCTATCTATTAGCATATTATGCCAAGCATTATGGGTATCTCCAGCAAAAACTACTGTGTTTTTCCCTTTCAATAGGGCGTACAAGCGCTCCCGCTCCACGGCATAACCGTCCCATGCATCCAAATTATAGGGAACTTGTGCCGCCAACCGGGCCAATTCTTCTTGGGTAAGGGTCGGGTCACCGGCTAAAGCTCGCGCCTTCAAAGCAGATAAATCGACAATGGCTTGCTGCAAAGCAGCTAGGGTTTCAGGTCTGGTATCGCCCCCTGCTACTTGACCTATCAAAATCAATAGTTCTGCAGGAACGGTCATGGTTCCCATAAGCACTTGCTGCCCCAAAACTTGCCATGTGGCTGAGCTGCCTCCAACGGCGCCCGCGGTCCAGGTCAATTGTTCTTCGCCCATGAGTCTTCGCGATGGGTCACCCAAAGCAGCACCGAATCCAGCAAAATCAAAACTGCCATCGGCATTAAAGAAACCACCAAAACCAAGTTGCTGGTCACGTCCTATAATTCTTGTATCAAGCATTATCAGGTTTACCAAATTGCCAAACTCAAAGTTTCTATAAATAACTCCCGGAGTATCAGTACGAACAGGAAGGTATTCACCATGCACTCGAATGGCACGCTCCAATCTGGCTTGGTAATCCCCTTCTGAATCATCGTGGTTCTCCGCGCCATCCATGTAGGCATCGTTGGTAATCTCGTGGTCATCCCACACCACAATGAAAGGTTTTTTCTGATGTGCCAATTGCAATCCTTCGTCAGTGCGGTATTGGCGGTAGCGTAAACGATAGTCTTCCAAAGTCAAGATTTCCGTGCTTGGATCGTGCTCGCGACCTAGAGGTTCGGTGTTTTCATTGGTGCCATATCCGCCTACTTCATATTCGTAAATGTAATCGCCCAAATGCAAAACGGCATCTGCATCACTATTCGCAATGGCGTCATACACGTTGAACAAGCCAGCTGGATAATTGCTACAAGAACAAATCGCCAGTTTCAAACTATCCAAGGCCGCACCTTTTTCAGGTAAGGTTATTGTTTCACCTACTACGGACTTTTCGTTGAGTTCGGATTGAACGAAACGGTAGTAATATTTGCCGTCGGCCGCTAATCCAGTAACATCTTGCACAATGGTAAAATCGTTTTCGGCAGAGGCGTATTGCATACCTTCTTTGACCACGTTGCTGAAGTTCATATCCGTAGCAACCTGCCAGTTAATTCTAATGAATTCCCCTACCTCATCCATAGTTGGGGTAAAACGTGTCCAGATGATTACGGCATTGGCAACAGGATCAAAACTTCCCACACCATGCAGGAATCTTGGCACGCCGTCAACAGGTCCATCATCGTTTAAAAAATCATCCAAATGTTCGCAAGCCGCTAGTTGCGAACTTAAAATCACGCCTCCCGAAGCCCATATCGCTTTGGCAAGAAAGGCTCTTCTTGTTTCAGTTTTTCTTTGCATTATAAAGTGTTCTCAGGTTTTTTTAAAGCTAGCCCATCCAAGTACCCTTAGAGTTAGCAGAACATTACCAGAAAATTAAAACTGAAAGCCGTATTTTGGGTTTATGTTAATCTTGTGAGAGAACCCTTATGGACTTAAACCAAATCACCGTCCCAACCTTGAATCTTGCAAATGCCGTTGAATTTTATAAAACCCTGGGACTTGAACTGATCGTGTTCGCGGACCCGCACTATGCGCGTTTTGAATGCCCGAATGGCAATAGTACCTTCTCGATTCATTTGGTTGATAAACTCCCTTCCGGAAATGGTATTATCCTATATTTTGAAAACGATGACTTGGATAAAAAAGTAGCTGAACTTATAGAAAAAGGTATTCGGTTTGAAGAAGGGCCCATTGACCAGAATTGGCTTTGGCGGGAAGCCCTTTTGAAAGACCCTGATGGAAATGTTATCAAATTGTACCATGCCGGTGAAAACCGTAAGAATCCACCGTGGTGAATTCCTAGCACTGCCTAAAAGAGTACCTCATCTAATCTGGATAGCAGTTTATAAGCGTATATTGTTATAACCTCCCTAAGAATTTTAATCCTTTAAAATCCTAGCATTATGATTAGAATAGTATTTAGCAGCCTAATATTGCTGTTTACTGCGGGGGTAACCGTAGCACAAGACCGATACCACTGTACTTGGGACGAAT
>JBCBCH010000450.1:0-2463 GCA_038530835.1 Bacteroidota bacterium
AAAACTTGACCGTCAACTCCGCCACCTGCGCCAATGCCTATTATGGGGATGGAAACACTTTCCGCAACTTCTTGTGCCAATGCCGCTGGAATCTTTTCTAGAACCAGACCGAAACAGCCCAATTGCTCCAACATCTTGGCATCTTCCTTCAGTTTCTCCGCTTCTTGTTCTTCTTTGGCGCGAACGGTATAGGTTCCGAATTTGTAGATGGATTGTGGGGTAAGGCCTAAGTGGCCCATTACGGGAATGCCTGCTTGAAGAATCCTTTTTACGGAGTCTTTGATTTCTACGCCCCCTTCCACTTTTACTGCATGTCCACCACTTTCCTTCATGATTCGAATAGCGGAACGCAACGCTTCTTTGGAATCACTTTGATAGCTTCCAAAAGGGATGTCAACCACCACCAAAGCACGTTTGGCAGCCCGAACCACCGAACTCGCGTGGTAAATCATTTGGTCCAAGGTGATGGGTAGGGTAGTTTCGTGCCCTGCAATTACGTTGCTGGCGGAATCTCCCACCAAGATGACATCTACTTGGGCCGTATCCACAATCTTCGCCATGGAATAATCGTATGCGGTAAGCATCGATATTTTTTCACCATTCTGCTTCATTTCAATCAAAGACTTAACCGTTACCCTTTTGTATTCTTTTTTGGCAGTGGACATATTGCGTTTTTTCTATCGGCTAAATGTAAGCAGATTTGTTTAATTTCATTGGGAATCCAAAACGAGCGACATGAGAAACAAAATCACCATTCTACTAACCTTTTGCATGACAGTCTGCTTGAGTGCGCAGATGGACGAAAAGACCTTGGTTCAAAAAACAATTGAAGGTTTTTTTGAGGCCTTTCACAATAAAGATTCCCTAGCGATGAAAAGCTTTGTTGCTGAAAATGTGGTTTTACAGACTACTGGAAGGAACAAAGAAGGTAAGACCCTATTTCAGACCACACCCATCGGAAAATTATATGAATCTATTGTTAGTATTCCAGATAGTGTACAATTTCAAGAAAGACTTACCTCTTGGTCCATTCAGGTAGACCGAACCATGGCCAACGCCTGGGTGGGTTATGAGTTTTGGCTTAACGACAACTTTAGTCATTGCGGAATAAACTCTTTTCAAATGGTCAATTTTGATGGGGAATGGAAAATCATTTATCTCATAGATACCAGGGGAAGGGCTGGTTGCATAGAGGATTAAACGTTTACTTCAAAATCGAATTCAATCATTTCGCCCGGGGGTAATCCGTCCCAGCGGGAAAGAAGGGCAGTGAACTCTTTCCAAATTTGTTGTTGGGTATCCGAATTCAACCGTTTCGGATAGGGTATTTTATGCTCCATCAAAATAGGGGCAAGGGCGAATAACAAATCAACCGTTTCCTCCCCAGATTGCCATTTTACCAGTAACAAATTGACCAAGTGTTCCGTAACCAAGGATTCTGGAGTCAGGTTTTGAGGAATTACGGCTTCAGGCCTTCGTTCTCTGGGTATCTCAAAATCGGCGATATCAATTCCTTTGGCCACCATACCGTAGAAAGCACTTTCAAATTGTAAAATGGTCTCTACGACGTAGTGTGCCAAATCATGCGCTTCCATTCCCGGATACAATTTCGCCCAAGAGGTTGAACCGTCCTTTCGGATGCAATTTAGGATACTGGGTTTGCCATCACCCTTTTTGATTTGGATTTTCATTTTAGCAGTCACTAAGGTTAACACCAACGGCCAAACCCCCTTCGGAAGTCTCTTTGTATTTACTGTTCATATCTTTTGCCGTTTCCCACATGGTCTTTATGACCTTGTCCAGTGGTACTTTGGCATCCTCGGGATTGGTTTCCAATGCGAGTTCTGCCGCATTGATGGCCTTTATGGCTCCCATGGAATTTCGTTCGATACAGGGTACTTGTACCAATCCCCCTATAGGGTCGCAAGTAAGTCCCAAATGATGCTCCATGGCAATTTCGGCAGCCACGACCACTTGGTCTGGAGTACCGCCCAAAAGCTCACAAAGGGCACCAGCGGCCATGGCCGAAGAAACGCCAATTTCAGCTTGACAGCCGCCCATGGCAGCTGAAATAGTAGCTCCTTTTTTAAAGAGGCTACCAATTTCTCCTGCTACCAATAAAAAGCGTTTGATATGCTCAAAATTACCATCGTGGTTTTCAATGACCAAATAGTACATCAAAACGGCAGGAATCACGCCAGCGCTACCATTGGTGGGTGCGGTAACTACTCGTCCCATGGCGGCATTTACCTCATTGACCGCCAAAGCAAAACAGCTGACCCACTTAAAGATTTGGCGAAACTTGACCTCGGTTTTCCGGATAGCAGCGACCCATTCTTCTGGGGTATTGTAAGGCACATCTCCTTCCTGGTGGGCTCAACGTTAAACGTAGGGCTTTTCAAATGCATGAAAAACTGAAAGGAGATGTGCCTTACAATACCCATTCTTCAGGGGTATTGTAAG
>JBCBCH010000451.1:0-2463 GCA_038530835.1 Bacteroidota bacterium
AGGTAAAGGAGATGAAGGAGGCGGTGAGGATTCAAAAGAGGGAAAGAGCGCGAAATCAGGCAGTCAGAGTGGTGAAGGTGGCGATGGCGACGGTGAAAGTGGCACCAATGGACAAGGAGATGAGTTGGGCATGGAAGAGTTGTTTGAAATTTACAAACAACAGCAGAGGTTACGGGAAGGACTGGAACAACAGCTTTCGGATATTATAGAGAAGGACAAAAAGGGACTGGCGCAAAAGATTGTACGTCAAATGGAGGAGTTCGAACGCGAGCTGTTGGAGAATGGCATTACTGAACGCACAAAACAAAGAGCTTTGCAAATCGAGTATGAATTGCTCAAACTGAAAAACGCCAATATTCAAAAAGGGGAGCGTAAGGAACGGGAAAGCAAGAGCGAGACCAGAGAGTATGTAAATCCGATATTAACAAAACCGGACGTTTTCAAAAGGTCCGGTAGCGGAGTTGAAAGTTTGAATAGACAAGCCTTACCTTTGCAAAAAATTTACGCAGACAAGGTAAAGGAGTACTATCAGAATGATTGAGTTCATTTACAATACCGATTGGCAGGTCCCCGATGAAAAATATTATTCCCATTGGTTAAATAGAATTATTGAAAGGGAAAGCTATTTTCTAGGAGAGTTAACTTATCAATTTGAAACTGATGAACGGGTTCTTGAAGTCAACCGGGAGTATCTCAACCATGACTATTATACAGACATTATAACGTTTGACTATGTCCAAGGCAATACTGTTTTTGGTAACATTTTCATTTCGGTAGACAGGGTTCAGGATAACGCCAAGGAATTTGACACTCCGATTGAAGAGGAGATGATAAGGGTTATGGCACACGGGGCGCTTCACTTGTTGGGATTTAAAGACAGTACTACCCAAGAGAAAACTATTATGCGTGAAAAAGAAGAGGAGTGTATTAAAATGTTCCACGTGGAACAATAGATATGTTTGATAATATTTACGACGTTGTTGTGGTTGGAGGAGGGCATGCAGGAGCAGAAGCTGCCGCTGCCGCTGCCAACATGGGTTCCAAGACGCTGTTGGTTACAATGAACTTGCAGACTATTGGCCAGATGTCTTGCAACCCTGCAATGGGAGGCATCGCTAAGGGACAAATTGTCCGGGAGATTGATGCGCTAGGGGGATATAGTGGTTTTGTGACGGATTTATCTGCTATTCAATTTAAGATGCTGAACAAGTCAAAAGGTCCGGCGATGTGGAGTCCCAGAGCTCAAAATGACCGAATGCGTTTCGCAGAAGAATGGCGCAAGGCTTTGGAGGAAACCCCAAACGTTGACTTTTATCAGGAGATGGTCTCGGGACTTTTGGTGGATGGCGATACTGTTGTTGGAGTTCGTACCTCTCTGGGTCTGGATATAAAAGCAAAGTCTGTAGTGCTTACAAACGGAACCTTTCTGAACGGGTTAATTCATATTGGAGAGAAACAATTCGGAGGAGGCCGTGCTGGCGAAAAGGCTGCTACAGGCATCACGGAACAATTGGTTGATTTCGGTTTTGATAGCGGCAGGATGAAAACGGGAACCCCTCCCAGAGTAGATGGCAGGTCACTGGATTATTCTAAAATGATTGTGCAGCCAGGTGATGATGACCCAGGAAAGTTTTCGTATAAAGAGGTTCCTAAATTGTCAAAGCAGAGGGATTGTTTCATGACGCATACTAGCAAAGAGGTGCATGATTTGCTTCGAGAAGGATTTGATAGGTCGCCAATGTTCAATGGTAGAATCAAGAGCATTGGTCCTCGGTATTGTCCTTCTATTGAAGACAAAATACATCGCTTTGCAGAAAAGGATGGACATCAGATTTTTGTGGAACCTGAAGGTTGGAACACCGTTGAGGTTTACGTAAACGGCTTTTCGACTTCTTTGCCTGAAGATGTGCAATTCAGTGCCTTGAGGTCTGTAAAGGGATTTGAAAATGTTAAGTTTTTCCGACCCGGATATGCGATTGAGTATGACTATTTTCCGCCAACGCAATTAAAGCACACCTTGGAGACGAAGTTGATAAACAATCTTTTCTTTGCAGGCCAGATTAATGGAACAACCGGATACGAGGAAGCAGCTTCCCAAGGACTTATGGCGGGCATAAATGCCCACTTAAAGATTAACGAGAAAGAACCCTTTATTCTGAAACGAGACGAAGCCTATATTGGAGTACTTATAGATGACTTGATAACAAAAGGCACGGAAGAACCGTATCGTATGTTCACTTCTAGAGCGGAATATCGAACGCTTTTGAGACAAGATAATGCGGATATCCGTCTCACCCCAAAAGGGTATGAATTGGGATTGGCCTCAGAAAATCGTTTGCGAAACATGGAACACAAGTTGGCCAAGTCGGAAGAGTTGGTGTCTTTTTTCAAGAAGACCAGTTACCAAGTGGAAGAAATGAATCCCATCTTGGATTCGGTGAATTCCGCCACGGTGAAACAGTC
>JBCBCH010000452.1:0-2455 GCA_038530835.1 Bacteroidota bacterium
CGGCAGCGGTAAGCCTGTAACGGGAACTGACTCGGAAAAACCAGTCTTTTATTATAACGGTGAGAAGATTTCTCCAATCAAAGCCAACACTTTGCTTTCCAATAATACCTCATTGCAAGTGACTAGCAAGGAATTGGACGAAAAAGGCTACGCGGTAATTCTTACGGATTTAGATAATCAGGATGCAAATAACAAGAACAATACAGGCACCAAAGACCCTTTTATCGATATCACCGAAGCCGTAAAGAAAGGTTCCAAATTCTTTTTGAACGATAAACCCATAACTACCGAAGAAGCGATAGCGCTTACCCAGAAAAACAGCATCCATAGGGTCCAAGTAAAGGACATGAAAGACGGCGTACAGGCAGTCTATTTCTGGGATTAGCGGTTGCAATCATAAACACGTCAGGTTCTTAGTATCTTGTTAAAGCCTTCATCTTGAGGGCTTTTTTTGTAACAAAACCACCAAAACCGCGTTCTATAACTATCGTCAGTTTGAGCGCAGTCGAGAACTAAATACCTCTTGACTGCGCTCGAAGTGACATAGAGAACATATTTATCAAACTGTCTTGACAGTTATCAAAACCAAACGAACACTATCATGTTACAACGCTTTTTTATTTTCTGCTCAGGAGCGGACACTCAAATTTTAGCGGATTGTTCCAATGGGGAACGCAATAAATACGCCGGTATTGGGGCCACGGTTTTCTTTACCGCGGTGATGGCTTTTATCGCTAGTGGCTATGCGCTTTATACGGTTTTTGACAACATTTATACTTCCATTTTCTTCGGATTCATTTGGGGGCTGTTGATTTTCAATCTTGACCGCTACATCGTTTCCACCATTAAAAAACGGGATAATTTTAAAAGTGAGCTGCTACAAGCGACACCTCGAATCTTATTAGCCATCATTATCGCCGTGGTGATTTCCAAACCTTTGGAGCTCAAAATTTTTGAGAAGGAAATCAATCAAGTGCTTTTGGAAGAAAAAAACGGCATGACCTTGGCCAATCAAGAACAATTGGCCCTACAGTACACCCCCAAGATTGAAAGCCTCAACCAAGAGATTACCCAATTGAAGAACGAAGTTGCTGCGAAGGAGGCTGAAACCAACGCTCTATATGATGTTTACATTACCGAAGCAGAAGGCACCGCCGGAACAGGTCTATTGGGCAAAGGACCAGTTTACAAAGAAAAAAGAGAAAAGCATGATGCCTACTTGGCGGAGCTGAACACCTTAAAAGAAACCAATGGTGCTAAAATCGAACAGATTGAAGCACAAATTGCCGCTTTAGAAATGGACTATGCGACTGCAGTAACCAATTCACAGCCTGTAATTGATGGTTTTGATGGATTAATGGCTCGAATTAATGCCCTGGGCAAACTTCCATGGTTGCCTTCCTTTTTTATTTTCTTGCTGTTTTTAGCGATAGAAACCTCACCAATCATCGCCAAACTCTTGGCTCCCAAAGGGGAATACGATTATCGTTTTGAAGAGCAAGAAACAGTAGTATCCACTTGGGTTGCTCAAAAAGTTTCACAACGCAAACTGTTGATGAGCACCGATGTGGACATTAATCATGAGGTGTACAGCGCCATCAAAACGGAAGAAGAGTTATTTAAATATAAAAAGAAGATGGCCGAGGAGTTGTTAAAGAAGCAGGCGGATGCTTTTCATAAAGTGCAAATGAAAGGGCTATAAAAAAAGCCAATCCTAAACAACCTCTACTGAAGTTAGGATTGGCACTAAAAAAATCCCCAGATAACGCCCTTACAAAGTAATAGGCTTGCACTTGTTCCGCATAGTTTTGTTGTCCCCTTCCTATTTGATTCGGAACCGTACTGTATTGACCCCCCGGTCAAGCATTACACGGTTGGCAAAAAAATATAGATTATTGAAAGTGTTCCTGCCAGTAATGCCCATTCTACAAGTGTAAAACTACAGGAAATCCACAGTTTTCAGGTTTCTGAAACGATGGGTATCCATAAAGTGTAGACCAACGGAAAATTAGATTCGTTAGACTTTACTTCGAAATCCAAAAGGAAGAATTACTGGAATTTAATTGGCAAAAGTCTTTTCGGAAAGCTCCTTTTTAAGACTATCGGTCCAATGTGGAATTTCAATCCCAAAGGTGTCTTTGGTCTTTGATTTGTCCAAAACGCTGTATTTGGGTCGTTCTGCTGGGGTTGGATACGATTCTGAAGTGATAGGGTGTACAATGATAGACGCGTTTTCAAGCTCAAAAATCGCCTTGGCAAAGTCATACCAACTGCTAATGCCTTCATTACTGTAATGATAGGTTCCGTAAGCCTCTGAGTTTTGCTGAACGATATGCAGAATAAAATCTGCTAAGTCGTGCGCGTGGGTGGGAGAGCCTACTTGGTCATACACCACGGATATCTCTTCTTTGGTTTGCCCTAAACGAAGCATGGTTTTCATAAAGTTGTTTCCATA
>JBCBCH010000453.1:0-2450 GCA_038530835.1 Bacteroidota bacterium
GATGTACAAAGCGCAAGCCGAATCAGCGCAAGCTGGTGGTGCAGGGCCACAGGCAGATGCCCAAGGCGATGCGGCTCAAGGGAATGCCAACGAAGGGGATAATGTAGAAGATGTTGATTTCGAAGAGGTAAAATAGCCTGTCTTGAGCGAAGTCGAAGGATTGATTTCGAAGAGGTGAAATAACTTTTCAATTACAAATATAAAAAAGGGGGCAATCGCCCCCTTTTTTTGTATTCATACCACAATTGCTTCAAGCAGCGTTCAACTGACGCGATTCCAATTCTCGCAGTTTCTCCAAAGCCTCGGATTTTGAGTTTACGTTGAGCTTTACATAAATGTTTTGAATATGAAAGTTCACAGCACTTGGGGTTACACAAAGCTTGTCAGCAATCATCTTATAAGTAAAGCCTTGGGTAAGCAACTCTATAATCTGGTTTTCCTTTTTGGAGAACGTTTCAAATGTTCTGGATTGAAAGGAATTGATGATTTTCTTTACAATGTCATGCCCTAAGGCAGCGCCATGGCGTTGCAACGAATCCATCGCGTTAAAAAACCTATCGTACTGAATGGGTTTGGTTAAAAAACCATCAGCACCACGTTTAAAGGCTTCCCGAATCACGGAAAACTCACTCGCTTCGCTCATCATGAGAATTTTGGTGTTGGATTTGCGTTTGCGAACGAATTCAATACCATCGAGCCCTGAAATACCAGGTAAATTGGTTTCCGATACGATAATATCTGGATAATTCCTGACTGGATGGGCCAATAGGTCGCTCACTGAGGCATAGATTTCCAGCAATTGGTATGCTGCAGTATTCGAAAAATAATTTCTGTAGGTTTCATGTATGGACATATCACTGTCCACAATGACAATGCTTGTCAAAGATTTGTTCATGTTAAAAGGATTTGGGGGGATGTATCCCTTTTTCAAAAAAATTTGGGTAAAAAATGTCTTACCAAGTTCTGGAAGAACCTAGTTTTTGGGTCTGGCCTGTCCCACCGAACGGTTGTAACTACCTTTCCTTCCAAAAAAGAATGAAGGGGCACACACTCTTTTTTGGAGTGGGGAAAGGGTTACATTCTGGTGTACAGGTTACCTTGCCATTGTTCTCAATAGCAGTCTGATAAACCAACTTGTCTAAAAGTTATGTCTAACTAAAAAAGTGGGATTGGGAACGGAGCGATGGGTTCGCTCTAGCTGTAGCAGGATTAAACATGATTTAAGATTTGGGTTAATACTATTTCAAGAGTTAAAGTACTATTTTTTCTGGGCTTACCGATAAAATGGCTCATTTTTTCGTTGAAATGCACTCTCAATTTTATCGATGAACGGTAGTTTTTTTCCGGTGAAGGGATGTAACTGGCTGGTAAGTAGGAATTTAATAAAAACAAAAAAGGCACCAATTTGGTGCCTTTCCTGTTTTTAAAAATCGGCCAGAAGTGAAATAGTACAACCCGTCTTAAATGATAAACTGCCTGTTCCCCTTGTCCGTATTTGTTGGCTATGGACATAATTAGGCAATATGATTATCAAATAACCCCCCAGGTGCTGACCGATTTAATTGTAATCCTGTACACTTTTGCCTAGTTCGGTAAGAGGGGTCTTACTCGTCAAAAGAAGTACTGGAGTATTCCAATGTGGAATCGTCGTTCAGTAGCTCATTCAATTTGTCTTCTCGGTTGGCGACCAAAGTATTCTTTTGCACATTTTTACCGTACGAAACGGTGTACTGGGCAATACTTTGATTGCTTCCTCTATTAGATACAACGTATCCCATACCCTTTTCAGTATTTAAAGCGATGCTATAATCATCTTTTTTACTGTTTATGTGGGAGCCTAGGTTTACCGAAGCAGTCAAATTACGTCGCGTTACTTGGGTGGCATATAGGTCAAGACCACCATATCCCTTTCGTCCTGCAGAAGCAAAAAACAGTAGGGTACCATTGTGAAGGTTAGGGTAGAGTTCATCTTCCTTTGTATTCACCTTAGGGCCCAAGTTCTTCGCTACACCGGCATCACCGTTGGAAGAAATCTCTGCAACATAGATGTCGTATTTGCCATAGCTTCCGCGCATGTTCGAAGCAAAGAAAAGTCTTTTACCATCTGCGGAAACAGCAGGATGCTTTGCCGAAGCGTACTTCGGGGCAACACTTACCTTTTTGGCGTTTTTCCATGTGCCATTCACATTTTCCATACGGTAAATCTCATGAATTGTCTCTTTTTTGGAAAAAACACCATACAACGGTTTACGGGAAACGGCCTTGCTAAAATAGGCCACGGTACCATCAGCCGTAACGGACATGGAGGGGGCGTATCCGTCAATGGTACTAAGCTTACCTTGGATTTTGGTTTCCTTTCGAGTTTCATCCAGAAATTCGCGCGTTGTCCCATTGGAGACATATACTTCCCGTATTCTGGATTTCAACTTATCTTTTTCGCCGGCTACGAT
>JBCBCH010000454.1:0-2434 GCA_038530835.1 Bacteroidota bacterium
GTTGGATTTAGGTTTCCGCGAGATAAACATTTCTCCAGAGCGAGTGAACGAAAAGCAACTGATTCGTGAGAAGCAAATTCCTGATGGATACGAATTCTTGCGTGACCGAGATGGTAACGTGGTAAAAGACAGCTTGGGTAACAAAATTGAAGTAGAACGCTTTAGAAACGTTCAATGTAACTTTTATCAGTTTACACAGTTCAAAGCTGCCAACATTTTGGCCAAGGTCAGTGTAACCGACTTAAAGAACGGTCAAAAAATAAATGATTACCCTTTGGCGACCGAGTTCATTTTCGAACACGTGTATGCCAACTATAAGGGTGATAAAAGAGCTTTGGAAAACGATTTGGTTGCTTTGTTGGACTTGGCAGCAGTGCCCTTCCCAACCAATGAGCAAATGGTTTATGACGCCGGTGAGGATATCAAAGTCCGTTTAAAACGGATAATCAACCAGCATCAGTTTGATTAAAAGAACAAGCCCCGAACTTTCGGGGCTTTTTTTATAGAAAAGGACTTAAGTCCGTGTCTGCTATCGCGCCATGCGAAGTGTGAAAGACCACTTCCCCATTTTTTACAATGAGCAATTGTGGGGATTCATGAAACACCCCCAAACTGGAAGCTACGGCATTGGACACGTCCCGATGGGACAACAAATCCAAAAGGTGTAAATCTACCTTTTGCGAAACATCAAAAGACCCTGTAAACATATTCAACACCATACGGCTGATGCCACAGGAAGTGGAATGCTTGAAGATGAGTTGCGGCGTTTCGTGCGAACGCTCTTTTAGCACATCCAATTGTTTTGAATCATTCAAAGCAATCCAAGGAAAAGAACCTCTTTTCCCGTTTTCCTTTTTGGATTGGTCGTTTCCGAATAGTGAGTTAAAAATCCCCATGATGCAAATTTACAATCTAGGTCTCAAAACATACAAAGTCCTTACAACTGACGAAATGTCCTGATTTTAAAGGGTTTTACAGACAAATTTGCAGCTGTTGTGCAATGGTAAGGTTCTTGAAATCCTAAATAAAACGTTGAAAATGAACCCAAATAACTTTACAATAAAAACACAGGAGGCCATTCAACAAGCCCAACAAATAACTGTTGGCTATGGCCACCAACAAATAGAAAACGAACACCTCTTCAAAGGCATTTCGGAAGTAGACGAAAATGTACTGCCGTTTCTTTTGAAGAAATTGAATGTGAACACCAACCTTTTACTCCAGGTATTGGACAAAGAATTGGAAAGCTTCCCGAAGGTAGAAGGCTCAGAAATTATGCTTTCTCGAGAAGCAGGGAAAACTTTGAGCGAAGCGGCGGTTTATGCCAAAAAAATGCAAGATGAGTTTGTTTCCATCGAGCATCTTTTGTTGGCCATTTTGAAATCCAAAAGTAAGATTGCCCAAATCTTAAAGGACCAAGGGGTCTCTGAGAAAGATTTACAGAGTGCCATCGAACAATTACGCAAAGGCGGCAAGGTGACCTCCCAGAGTGCTGAAGAAACCTACAATGCACTAGATAAGTATGCGAAAAATCTCAACCAATTGGCAGACAGTGGCAAGTTGGACCCAGTTATCGGGCGAGATGAAGAAATTCGACGCGTATTGCAAATTCTATCCCGACGGACGAAGAACAATCCTATGCTCGTTGGAGAACCAGGGGTGGGTAAGACCGCAATTGCTGAAGGTTTGGCGCATCGTATCGTTCAAGCCGATATTCCCGAGAACCTAAAAGATAAAATTATTTATTCCCTCGACATGGGTGCCCTTATCGCAGGCGCCAAATACAAGGGTGAGTTTGAAGAGCGCCTAAAGGCCGTTATCAAGGAAGTGACCTCATCGGATGGAGACATTGTTTTGTTCATTGATGAGATACACACCTTGGTGGGAGCTGGTGGTGGCCAAGGCGCTATGGATGCGGCCAATATCTTGAAACCAGCTTTGGCCCGAGGTGAATTACGTGCTATCGGAGCCACTACTTTGGACGAGTATCAGAAATACTTTGAGAAGGACAAAGCGCTGGAAAGACGCTTCCAGAAAGTAGTCATTGACGAGCCGGATGCGGAAAGTGCGATTTCCATTCTTCGAGGGATAAAGGAAAAGTATGAAACCCATCATAAGGTGCGTATTAAAGATGAAGCGGTGATTTCTGCAGTGGAATTGTCCCGCAGATACATTACCAATCGTTTTTTACCGGACAAGGCTATAGACCTTATGGACGAGGCAGCGTCCAAACTTCGTATGGAAATCAACTCCAAACCTGAAGAATTGGATGCCATGGACCGTAAATTGATGCAGCTCGAAATTGAAATCGAAGCCATTAAACGGGAAAACGACAAAGACAAGTTGCAAAGCTTGAATTTGGAATTGGCCAATTTGAAGGAGGAACGAAATGAGCTGTTCGCGCAGTGGGAAAGCGAGAAAACCGTGGTGGACA
>JBCBCH010000455.1:0-2431 GCA_038530835.1 Bacteroidota bacterium
CAAGCCGGGTTAAGTCCCGACCGAAGTTGTCCAATACAGGGGTTTTGGATTTTTTATTTCCTTTTTGCCCGCTACTGGAACCGAAACCGCTTTCCTTTGCTTCTCCTGAATCTTCAGGGTCACTTGGGAAGGATTCGGAACGTGGGGTGTCCAAATAATCGTCGTCGCTCGTAATCATGGACTTAAACTGTTCTTTTACATTATCATAGTCTACCTTAAGCTTGTGCAATAACTTGGTAGTAGGGTCATTCTCGTTTCTCAAAATGCACAACAACAGGTGTGCGGTATTAATGGAGGAGCTTTGAAAAGTTTGGCTTCCAGAAACGTGGTTTTCAAAGCACGTTCTGCTTGTCGGGTAAGATGTAGGTTTTTCTTATCCTTTTGGACCGTGCCCGTATTCGGATTGGCCGGGCTTAGAATTTCCACTTTTCTGCGCAAGTGGTCCAAGTCTACGTCCAGTGCATCCAAAATGTTGATGGCTTTCCCATTTCCATCCCTTAAAAGACCTAGCATCAAATGCTCCGTACCAATAAAATCATGGCCCAGTCTTAGGGCCTCTTCTTTACTGTACGCAATTACGTCTTTTACTCTTGGTGAAAAATTATCGTCCATACACTTTCTTGTTCAGCAATTAAAATTAATAAAAGTATGCTTACACAGGTCAAATACCGTACCCATATTCGACAAACATGTTTTAATTGTCGAAATAAAGTCCTTTTTGCCAATACTTTAACAAAGGTTTATCATCAATGATACAAGGTCGTTAAATGTTGATAATTTTTTTAATAAAGTCCCTGACAGTCCGTCTCCAAGGGTTGAATTTCCGTATATTGCCATGATGTTTTAACCAGTAAAAAGGACTAGATTTTAGCATGGCGGAAGGAGAAAAGTTAATCCCCATAAACATAGAGGATGAGATGAAATCTGCCTACATTGATTATTCAATGTCGGTCATTGTGTCACGTGCACTGCCAGATGTGCGGGATGGTTTGAAACCCGTTCACCGAAGGGTGCTTTTCGGGATGCACGAACTGGGCGTTCGCTCTACCAGTGCACATAAGAAATCAGCTCGTATCGTAGGGGAGGTTTTGGGAAAATACCACCCACATGGCGATACTTCGGTGTACGATACCATGGTGCGGATGGCACAAGAGTGGAGTTTGCGATATATGTTGATTGATGGCCAGGGTAACTTTGGCTCAGTTGACGGCGATAGTCCTGCTGCCATGCGTTACACTGAGGCGAGAATGCGAAAAATCGCTGACGAGATGTTGGCGGATATTGACAAGGATACCGTTGATCATCAATTGAATTTTGATGATTCCTTGCAGGAGCCCACCGTACTACCTACGCGTATTCCCAATTTATTGGTGAACGGAGCGTCGGGAATCGCGGTGGGAATGGCGACCAATATGGCACCCCATAATCTTTCTGAAGTTGTGGATGGTACCATTGCCTACATCGATAACAACGATATTGAGATTGACGAGTTGATGACACACATCAAAGCCCCAGATTTTCCGACAGGAGGAATCATTTATGGGTACGATGGGGTCAAAGATGCTTTTCATACGGGTCGCGGACGTGTGGTAATGCGGGCCAAAGCGACTTTTGAAGAAGTTCAAGGTAGAGAATGTATCATCGTCACGGAAATCCCGTTTCAGGTGAATAAGGCCGACATGATAAAAAAGACGGCCGACCTTGTGAATGACAAAAAGATTGAGGGCATATCCACCATTCGGGATGAATCGGACCGGAAGGGTATGCGTATCGTGTACATGCTAAAGCGGGACGCTATTCCAAACATTGTACTGAACATGCTGTACAAATATACAGCCCTACAGTCTTCCTTTAGTGTGAACAACATTGCTTTGGTCAACGGTAGACCCAAGTTGTTGAACCTCAAGGAAATCATCCATCATTTTGTAGAGCACCGTCATGAGGTGGTGGTTCGTAGAACACAATACGAACTCAAGAAAGCCGAAGAACGTGCCCATATTTTAGAGGGACTTATCATTGCTTCGGACAATATTGATGAGGTAATAGCCATTATTCGAGGTTCTTCCAATGTGGAGGAGGCCCGGAACAACCTAATTGAACGTTTCAAGCTTACCGAAATCCAAGCCAAGGCCATTGTCGAGATGCGTTTGCGCCAATTGACCGGTCTAGAGCAAGACAAGTTGCGAGATGAATATGAGGCGCTCAAGAAAACGATAGAAGACCTTAAAGATATTTTGGCGAAGAAAGAGCGCCGTATGAATATTATTAAGGATGAGCTTGCCGAGGTTAAGGACAAATATGGCGATGTTCGTCGTTCCGAAATCAATTTTGCTGGCGGGGATTTGAGCATCGAGGACATGATTCCTGACGAGCAGGTGGTGATTACCATTTCCCATGCGGGCTATATCAAGCGTACTTCCTTGAGCGAATA
>JBCBCH010000456.1:0-2431 GCA_038530835.1 Bacteroidota bacterium
TCATCAAAGATGAAACCGATACCACATAGCTTCGCGATTCCCGAGCAATAAAACGGGTGATGTCTTTGGTGTTATGAACCCCTCCGGGCCAGACCGCAATGTGTAAGTTTTCACCTTGTCCATAGAGCGCCGCACGGGGCAAAGGCATCCAATTCTCCCAGCAGTTCAATCCGCCTACGGTAAACTGTTTTAAGGAATGTACCCTCAGACCATTTCCATCTCCCGGAGCCCAGGTCAATCGTTCGTCGTAGGTAGGTTGCAACTTCCGGTGCACGGATTGGACACTACCCTTTGCATCGATATACACCAAAGAACAGTACAAACTGTGTCCCCCACGGTCTTTGGCCCGCTCCATCATGCCCAAATAAATAGCGATGCTTTTTTCTTTGGCCAAATTGCATAGTACATCCAATTCCCCTGCCTCAATTTGAATGGAGTTCTTTGTGTAGTGCGCATGCAGTGCCTTGTTCACATCCAAGTTCCAAGCGGCGCCATCGGTATGGGCCAGCCAAAAAGGGTAGCCCGGAAGAAAAGCTTCCCCAAAAACGACCAGTTCTGCACCGTTGTCGGCAGCTTCCGAAACGGCATCCAAAATCTTTTGCAACGTAGCTTGCTTGTTTAACCAAACCGGCGCCAATTGTGCCATGGCCACTTTTAGTATGTCCACCATTAAAATATTCGATTTAATACCAAATCCACATCAATCAGCAAAATACTGAAAACCCCTCCAACAATAATGAATTTTAAAATGTTGTGAAGCCACACGTAATGTTTTTTCTTTTCGGATTTCCAAAGCAAGAGCATAAAAATTCCTAGCAAAACAATACAAAGCCAAAAGTAGAGGTACATGTAGCCTACGTCAAAAATCTTGATGAGCAAGATGGCGGGTACCAAAGTGAGTACGATGAGCAAAGCGATGATTCCCTTAGAAACTTTGCTTCCATAAATGATGGGAATGGTTTTATAGTTCTGGGCCATATCCCCGGCCATATTTTCCAAATCCTTGATGATTTCCCGCGCTAAAATCAATAAAAACAGGAAAAGGGCGTGTACAAAAATTACTGTTTCGAAGTTTTGGTAGTACACAAAAACCACAAAAAAGGGCGCAATCGCCAACGAAGCCGAAACCAGATTCCCTAGAAACGGAATGCGTTTCAATTTGTGGGAGTAGAACCAAATCCCAAAAATATAGGCCGAGAAAAACAAAACCGCTTTAAACGAGATATAGCTCGCAGCCAAAACCGCCAAAAAGTTCAAAATGAAATAGGTCGTCAACTTAAAACGTTGGCTCACCAATCGGTCCAACATGCTTTTCGTGGGTTTGTTTATCAAGTCCTTTTCTGCATCATAAAAATTATTGATGATGTAGCCGCTCGCAATAACCAAAGCCGAGGCCGTCACAATCAAAAAAAGATTGATATCCAAGACAACTTCCTTTAGAGGCAGGTTGGGCGACAAAATAAAGATGGACGTTAAATATTGGGCCAAGGTGATGACCAAGATATTGTAACCCCGAACCACAGAAAACAAACTCAATAGCTTATACAGCAAGAGTTTATTTTTTCTACTAAGCATGTCGGGGTTTAAAAGTTGTAAACCACTTCGAGTTTATGCCCAGCAAGGGCTTTTTCAGCTTTTTCAAGGTCTTGGGTGAAGCCCAAAATGTAACCTCCGCCACCAGAACCACACAACTTTAAATAGTAGTCATTGGTTTCAATGCCCTTTTGCCAAAGGTCATGGAATTTGGAGGGTATCATGGGTTTGAAGTGGTCCAACACCACATGGGAAAGCTTTTTCAAATTTCCAAATAGG
Source organism: Bacteroidota bacterium (assembly GCA_038530835.1). Classification (GTDB taxonomy): domain Bacteria; phylum Bacteroidota; class Bacteroidia; order Flavobacteriales; family Flavobacteriaceae; genus Flagellimonas. The sequence goes on from JBCBCH010000456.1 coordinate 1,813, forward strand.
GATTTGACATTACCGGTCAAGAAATCATCCACACAAGCATCGGTATGTTGAATGAATTCATCCTTAATCATGTTGCGGAACCCTTCATGCTTCATTTTTTCCATGAAAATCTGTACCATCGGAGCGGTTTCGCCGGTCATACCGCTATCCAACAAGAAAACAGCGCCTTTTCCTTCTTTGTTTTGGGAAGGAATACTCGTGGACTCAATATTGTCTTTGGAATTGATGAGAATCGGAAGGCTCAAATAGCTGTTCAATGGGTCCAGACCTGAAGATTTCCCATGAAAAAAGGATTCCATCTTTGCGAAAATCCCTTTCAAAGTCAGTAGTTTTTCCCGGGTTAGATTTTCGAGAACGGTAATTTTGTCCGTGGCGTACTTGTCGTAAATGGCAGCCACTAAAGCACCACTACTGCCGATACCATAACCTTGCGGGATGGAACTGTCAAAGTACATCCCTCGGGAAACGTCTTCGTTGAAAGCTTCCAAATCAAAAGTGACCCAATTTGGGTCTTCCGCAGCTAGTTTTTCCAAATAGCTCCCAAACGCAGAAAGACTTTCATTGGATTTTTGTGCAATCTCAGACGGATTTTCATCCATCTTCAAAGGGGCTTTGAAGA
>JBCBCH010000457.1:0-2431 GCA_038530835.1 Bacteroidota bacterium
CTAAAAGCTAAGATTGGTGGATAAGATTAGAGAGAATATTGAATTGTTGGAGGACCTGGAATTGGATGACCCGGTCAATGTGTATCCCATTTTTGACAGGACCGTATACTATGACCATGAGTTTAAGGAAGTCTACTACGACCCATTGGATAAAGCTACTAGGAGGGGTGAATACATGACCTTTGGTTTTGAGCCTTTTGAAAAGATTTTTCAAAGACAGCTTGACTTTATCGAAAGGGAGGGTAAGTGTTTCTTTACGACTAAGGAAGTTGTTGATTTGATTCGGCAAAATCGGAAGAACAGTTATGCAAAGCGCAACTATCCGTGTTTCTTGAGATGACCAATATTCATGAATATCAACTTTTGCGGGACTTGACTTTTTCTGAAAGAGGTTGGGAATTGGATTTATCCAAACTAAAGACCTCAACGCTCTATGAGATCAAGGCTTACATTGATGGAACTGGGATGATAAAGGTTCCCTTTGGATTATGGAAGAAAATGGCATCTCAAATGGGATGGAACATTTCAGAAGAAGAACTCAAAACATTCTTTTCCAAATATTGATTTTAAATTTTGTGGAGTCGCTTAGTTCCTTTCAAGTTTAGGTGCGGGCTTGTTCCAATTGGTCATATGCTGAACAATTCCTTCGTAGTAGTCCAAGACCATATTGTCCATTAGCTGCACGAACTTTTTTACCGAACTGAAGGATGCTCCTAGGTCATTGGTATACTTGATGTGGTAACTGTTTATTTCCTTCCCTTTGGTCAGTTCATTCAAATCATCCAGCTGGTTGAGGTTTACCATTATATGGTCTCTCGCAAATTTTATGTTGGCTTCTATCCAAATATCCTTTTGCATCTTTTTGAATGTGCTTTCGCTCTTTTTCTCGCAGTTCTCCAGCTGACGGATTATCCATGAGTTTCTGGCGACCGTTCCTTTGTTCAATGGAGGAGTTACCTTTACGGTCATTGAACAGGTCCTTCTCTCAAAATCCAACAGAATCTTGATATCCGATACAGAGTCCTTGACGCTGAGGTTTCCTGTCAGTGTATTCTTGTCTACCAAACTTCGTATATCTTCTTTCAAAGAGTTCGAGCTTCTTTTGGTAGATTTCACCAAAACCCCAAGTTTTCTGCTCAAATAAAGGGCCATGTCCTTTTCTTCCTCATGCCAGCTAACAACTGCCTCCTCCACGTATGGGTCGCCCAACCTCATCTTCTTGTTGGCCTTAACACATTCAAAGGTTTCCTTCCAACCCGGTTTCATTCGCATGAACCCTAGCACTCCTGAAATAGGGCTTTCTAAATATGACAGTACTTCCCTCATGATTTCTACTTGGTCCTCATCCTTGATGTTGTTTTCGTTCTTGAACAAAAGCAGGTGTCCTTTTGTCAATATGTACGTCCATGATAGGTGGTACATGGTGATGCTTTTGGGAACACGAATATTGATAGGGGAGTTACTTGGATTTGATACGAACTCGTTGGATACCGTGACCATAGTGCCTACACCTAGCTTTTTGGCAATGGCTATGTAGCTTTCTACCTGGGCAGGGTCAATACCGTTGTTCTTGCTCTTCATCTCGAAGAATGCAACTTCTTTGATAGTACCTGAGGTAACATTGACTACCATACCATCGACCCGGGAAGATTGAATTTCAGGGAATACAACCTCTGTGTAGTAGTACAGCTTTCCTGAATTGCTTAGTTTGATATCTCGGAATATGCCTTGTCGAAATTCGTTTATCAGGCGCATGGAAGAGAGAAAAATGGAAGTAAGGGCCATCTCATCCCCGGTTTTCAATGTTGGAATCAACTTGGCGGATTGGACTTGAATCTGACCGTTGGCTATAAACGCATCAAATTGTTCTTTCTTTAGCCCGACCAGTTTGGTTAGCTTTTTTTTAATCATCGAGTTTGGCTTGTAGGTAAAATATTAAACAGAAATATACTTTATTTTCTTACCAAAAATCAACTTTTTCGTTACAAATCATTAGTAACTAATATCAAAATACCTGCTGCTAGAAGTATAACGACTTGAGATATCCAATTAAATTTAGGGCTTAAGAATTCTGTCAGTAATGCATCCAAACTCAAGAGTACCAAAGTCACATATCCGAAGATTAACGGCGCCAACCCACCAAGTTCCGCGTTATGTCCCCTGAACTTTAAAGTAATTATAGTGGCCAACCAGTAAGCAGTTTGACAAAGAAAGTATATTGCAAAGACTTTAAAAGGCGTAACCCATTTGACCAGTATACCAACAAGTTTGTTTGATGAAAGCATGAATAAAGGCAACAAAAAGAATAGGATTAAGATATGGATAATTGCCAGCGCGTTTACACTTTTGGCCTCAGTGCTAAGTGCTTACTTCTTTCTGAATGGTTATTTGATATCGATGGAAACTCTACCTGACGGAAGGGCTAGAGGCT
>JBCBCH010000458.1:0-2431 GCA_038530835.1 Bacteroidota bacterium
CCTCAATGTGGATGGGTTGCCCGGAAAAACCTTTCGGGACATTCCGTTGTTGGCGGTAGCTGCTGCTTTCGCCACTTTCCAAGCCGATATAGGGGATGGAGATATCGGAATTAAGCGTGTTGTATACTTTGAGTTGGTAGGTACTGCTGCCAATATTGGCGAAAACCGTATCTAAAAAAACCGTGTCTTTTGAAAAGCTAAGGGAACCAGAAGACGGGGCGAATTCAAAATCTTCGCGGCATCCGGAAGCAAAAACAATGCAAACAAAAAGGGCGGCTCCTACAATGGCCTTCCACAGGTTACCCATCAATTTTGAATAAAGACTTTGGCTATGGACTCGGGTATTCTACGCGGACGTAAGGTTGCCGCGTCCAATAGGCACCAATCGGTTATTGCAGTAACCCGTTTTTTGCCCGTTTTATTGTCCAAAATCTCTACGATTCGGGTGGAAATGGGTCCTGATTGTTGTTTGATGTAGGTACGCAGGCGCAATGTTTGCCCTAATACCGAAGGCAGATGGTATTCAATGGTATGTTTTCGAACCACCCAAATCCAGCTTTCACGTTCTTCTTTTGGTATTGCCTTGTTCCAATGCTCTTCTGAGATGGTTTGTACCCAATCAAGATACCGGACATTGTTTACATGGTCCAATTCATCAATATCCTCAGGCTGTACGATGTATTCTTTTTCAAAAACAACCATCAGGGCTTTTTGGAAATGGTGACCTCGAACATTTTGTCCCAATTCTTTCCGGTAACGAAAAAGGTACCCCTTTCTGGATGATAGGCCACACCATTTAGTACGGAATTCACGTCGTCCCAATCTTCACCCCCTTGGGTGACCTTGCTTTTGAGCCCGCCAAAGTTCACAACACCCTCAATCGCCCCTGAAGCGGCATCAATAATCATCATGCTTTCTTTCTGGTATACATTGGCGTAGATTTTCCCATCTACGTATTCCAGCTCATTGGCCTTGTTGAAAATAGATTTGTGGGTCACCGTTTCTATATAGCCAGTTTCTTCTAGAGTTTCTGGGTCAAGTGTCCATATTTTTTCGGTGCCGTCGCTTTTGTACAATTGCTTTCCGTCGTTGCAGAGTCCCCAACCCTCTCGGCTTTCCCCGTAGCTGAAATTCTTGATTTTTTCCAATGAACCGGGGTCATACACGTAGCCGATACCACTTTTCCAGGTGAGGTGGAATAGCTTGCCGTTCAACAGGGTAATGCCTTCACCAAAAACCGAAGATTCCATATCGATTTCTTGAAAGAGGTTTCCGGTGGTAAAATCTAATTTCTTCACCTTGGAACGTCCCTCTTTTCCGGTGCTTTCATAAAGGGTGTCGTTTGCAAATTCCAGCCCTTGGGTATAGGCGGAGGGGTCATGGGGAAATACATTTTTTATTTCATAGGTGTACACCTCGGGTGTTTTTGAGGAAAGCAACTGAATGCCTTTTTCAATCTCTACCGAACCCTCTTCAAAGTTGATTTTGGCCGTTAGTTCCTTGTTGCCCAAGCGTTTGGTTTCGAGCGTTATTTTTCCATTTGAAACAGGTATTTCGTTTCCATCCAGAAAGTATGCCACCTTGTCAATTTCAATATTCTTTTTGTTTGTGATGGTCACGCCCAAAGTGGTGCCGTTGGCAACTTTTTTTGGTTTTCCTTCCAATTGGATTTCAAAGAAGGTGGTTGGGTCTTGATTGCCTCCACAGGATAGGATTAGCAAAGCAAAACCTCCTAAAATACATTTTGACATCATGAACGGTTTATGGTCTTTTCCCAGTAATCGAAATTAAGCATGTAAGCGCATTGCGGCAAATTTAAAAGGTCGTATATTTGCCTTTGGCAAGTCCTACACGACCAGCTCCTGCAAAATCCCCCAGGGTGGGAACGCAGCAAGGGTATGCGGTCGTAGCGGTGCGATGTAGGTAGCTTGCCTTTTTTTGTTCCCTTTTTTCAAGCATTTTCCCATGCAACACAAGGTTGTTTTGATTACGGGCGGTTCATCAGGTATTGGAAGGGCCATTGGCAAATATTTGACCCAAAAAGGACTTACCGTGTACGGCACTACCCGTAGCAAAAACAAATATCCCGATTTTTCAGATTTTCATTTACTTGAGCTAGATGTCCGCGAACCGGATAGCATCAACAAAGCCGTTGAGTTTGTCATTGAAAGGGAAGGTAGGTTGGATGTGCTCATCAACAATGCTGGGGTTGGGATTACAGGTCCTATTGAGGAAACCCCGAAGGCTGAAATCGACAACGTATTTGAAATCAACTTTCATGGTCCAGTTCGGATGATAAACGCGGTGTTGCCGCAAATGCGAAAGCAGAACGGAGGGCTTATTATCAATATCACTTCGATTGCTGGCTATATGGGGTTGCCTTTCCGGGGATATTACTCAGCTTCAAAGGGAGCGCTTTCCATTTTGACCG
>JBCBCH010000459.1:0-2428 GCA_038530835.1 Bacteroidota bacterium
CTGCAACATCCTTATCAAGAACCTTTGAATAAATAAAGCTGGAAATTCTCTGGTTGTAGCGGTTGATAAGAACCTCAAGGGATTTTTCGTCACCTGAGATGTATTGCTTAACGAGTACTGAGTCTTCGATTTGTAGTTCCATACAAATTACTTTTTTGGTTAAACCTAGGAGCCCTTTCTTTTCAAAAAAGACTCTATGTTAATTAGTTAATGGTAAAAAAGTAATTATCGCTGTATAGGCCTATCAGGTTTTTAATTACAACTCAAAGATAGAAAAATCGCATGCCCATGAAAAAACTTATGTTGTGATTTGAGCATTTTTAGATGTTAACTCATTCAATATACGTATTAACTACCGTCTATTGTATCTTTACGCTTCTAATTTTAACAAATGACCTCCGTTGCGGAAATTGATTCCAAGAAGAATATTATCATAAAAGGGGCCAAACTCCATAACCTTAAAAACATAGATGTTGTAATTCCGCGAAACAAGCTCGTGGTCATAACCGGATTGTCTGGTTCGGGCAAGTCCAGCTTGGCTTTCGACACTTTGTACGCAGAAGGGCAAAGACGCTATGTGGAGAGTCTTTCTTCCTATGCGAGGCAATTTTTGGGCAAATTGGACAAACCCAAAGTAGACTATATTAAAGGTATTGCGCCCGCTATCGCCATCGAGCAAAAAGTGAATTCCACAAATCCCAGGTCTACTGTAGGAACGACCACTGAGATTTATGACTACTTGAAGTTGTTGTATGCTCGCATTGGTAAAACCATCTCACCCATTTCTGGGAAACCGGTAAAAAAACATACCGTAACGGATGTTACCACCCACATCAAAACGCTGGAAGAAGGGACAAAGCTCTTATTGCTGGCTCCGGTAAGTCTAGCAGAAGACAGGGACCCTATTAAATCGCTGCAATTGTTTTCAAAGCAAGGCTACGCGCGAATCAAGTTTGAAGGAAACGTATATCGTATTGACCAAGTCCCAGAGGATATCGGAAGGACTTTCGATTTGGTCGTGGACCGTATCGTGGTAAAAAACGATGAGGATTTCTTCAACCGTTTGGGCAACGCCATTGATAACGCATTTTTTGAAGGAAAGGGTAAGTGCGCTATTGAGAATTTGGAAGACGGCAAGACCATAGCGTTCAGCAATTTATTCGAATTGGATGGCATGAAGTTTTTGGAACCGAATGTACACCTCTTTAGTTTCAATAACCCCTACGGTGCCTGTCCTAAATGCGAAGGCTATGGTGATGTCATCGGCATTGATGCGGATTTGGTGATACCTAACACTGCTCTATCCGTTTTTGAAAATGCTGTATTCCCATGGCGCGGAGACAGTATGGGTTGGTATAGGGACCAATTGGTCAATGCCGCCTATAAATTCGATTTTCCCATTCACAAGCCTTGGTATCAATTAACAGACGAACAAAAGCAACTCGTGTGGGATGGAAACGACCATTTTATTGGTATCCATAAGTTTTTCGAACAGCTCGAAGAGAAAAGCTATAAAATCCAAAACCGCGTAATGCTTTCGCGCTATCGCGGAAAGACCAAATGCCCGGTGTGCAATGGTAGGAGACTTCGAAAAGAAGCCAACTACGTTCGTATCCAAGACAAGTCCATATCCGATTTGATTGAATTGCCCATTGACAAGCTCATTGCTTTTTTTGACACGTTGGAACTTTCTGAGCATGATGGCCAAATTGCACAGCGACTGCTGAAGGAAATCACGAGTCGTTTGGGTTTCCTCTTTAAAGTGGGCCTGAGCTATCTGACCCTGAATCGAAAATCCAATTCACTGTCAGGTGGCGAAAGCCAACGCATCAATTTGGCTACTTCTTTGGGAAGTAGTTTGGTCGGTTCCATGTACATTTTGGACGAACCTAGTATTGGTTTGCATCCCAAGGATACAGAAAACCTGATTGAGGTGCTTTGTTCCTTAAGGGATTTGGGCAATACGGTGATTGTGGTTGAGCATGATGAAGACATTATGAAAGCGGCAGATGAAATCATTGATATTGGTCCCGAAGCAGGAACTTTGGGAGGCGAAGTAGTTGCTACTGGGGATTTCCCTACCCTGATTGCTTCAGATTCGCTGACGGCAAGTTACCTAAATGGCTCTATGGAAATTGAATTACCCCAAAAAAGGCGTAGTTCCAAGAATCATATTCAGGTGGTGGGTGCTCGAGAAAACAATCTCAAAAACATTGATGTAACCTTTCCTTTGGATATGCTCACCGTAATTACGGGGGTCTCTGGAAGTGGTAAAAGTACCTTGGTCAAGCGAATCTTGTATCCTTCCATTCTCAAGGAAATAGGTGGGTATGGTGAAAAAGCAGGCCAGTTTACCAAAATAGAAGGAAAATATAGCCATATCAAGCATGTAGAGTTTGTGGACCAAAACCCCATCGGCAGGTCTTCT
>JBCBCH010000460.1:0-2414 GCA_038530835.1 Bacteroidota bacterium
CTTTATGACCCCGGTTCCTGGTGGGGTGGGCCCTATGACGATTGCCATGCTTTTGAAAAACACTCTTTTGGCGAGAGAGCGCCATCAAGGAAAATAGTATTAGTTTTCCCTTGAAGGTTTTTTTTGTTCTTCCACTAAACTGGTTTCGTCTTCATCCGGCATCAGTACATCCAAGTCATTTTCACCTTCGTCATTTGTGCAACTGCCCAAGGCCAGACCGGAAAAAATCAAGGTAATACAGAGTAGAATTGTTTTCACAGCAAAGAATTTTGGAACGTAGGTTGTTCGTTTGGTAGAAAATTAAACGTGCAGATAGCTCAATTCGTGTGCTATGTGCCCATAATTCGATGGAATGCAAGAAATTAGGGTTCTTCAGAACCTATTTTGCGAAAAGTTGCCCCATATCCTTAAAGGCTTTGAACTCTAGTGCGTTTCCCGAAGGGTCTTTAAAAAACATGGTAGCTTGTTCACCGGGGAGGCCCTCAAAACGGATGTATGGTTCAATAATGAATTCCACCCCTTTTTCGGCCAAACGCTGTGCAAAACCGTCAAACTTTTCCCAAGGCAGAACCACCCCATAATGGGGAACAGGAACATCTTTTCCATCTACTGCATTGGTGTGGGTGTCTTCTGGACTTTGAGGTTTGTAATGAATTACCATTTGATGACCAAACATGTTGAAATCCACCCAGTGGTCACTGCTTCTTCCTTCTTCAAAACCCAATACTTCACGGTAAAAAGTTCGGCATTCTTTCAGGTTGTGTACCGGAATGGCAACGTGGAAGGGAGTTAGTGCATTCATCAAAGCGATTTAAGATTTCAACTCAATAAAAGTACTAAAACCAATTGTTAGTTTATAGGCAACGCATTTTCAAAATCCGTTTCGGTAAACTCATATTCCGCTGCCAATATGTCTTGGCCCGAAACAGGTTCAGGAAGCACATTGAGAATATTTCTCGATTCGCTGCATCCTACTCCCTGACTTCCTCTACGAATGCAAGTAAAAGTTCGCGTCCTTAGATTGTTGTAGTCAATAATAATGGAATCCCCTTCAAAAACATCACTAAAATCATAATCAGGGCCACTGTCCCTAGAACGAAATTGCGCCTCAAAACGATCCAAATAGGGAACAACTATAGTGCGCTGAACCCTATCTGGGATGTTGGAATTGTAGCCTCGAATCGTAATATCCTCACCAGAATTGTTGCTAATGGAAAAGGTATACAACACGTCTTGGTCTGTGCTGCCACAAGCAAGAATATTCAGGGATATTACAAAACACAAAAGTTTCAACTTATTGCCATTCATCAAATAATTCCGTCAAAAAGGGTTCCGTTGGGTTGGACAGATTTCGTTGTAAATCTTCTTTTAACCCTCCAAAAGTAGCATTTTTAAACACGTACTTTTCGATATCCTGAATGCGATACCCTGAAACTCTATCAAAAGGTAATCTGCTGTCACTACGTTCCACTTGCTGGTTGTAGGTGTCGATTAAATCCACCATCAGTCCTGTGTAAACAGCATCGTTGCTTCTTCGACCGATATAGCGATTTTGGTAATTGTCATATTCATATCCAGGTATTCGCGCTGAGTAATATCGCGTGGTCAAAAACCATTCAATGGTGTTGGCGTAGGTCTCCCGCATTCTCTTTTCCGCAATAGGAAAAATAAAAGGTGCTGAAGCTGCATGTGTGGAGTGCGAAATTTCATGAATGGTGACCCCAAAAATATCAGTTGTTGGGGCGCCATATTGTTTTATGGTAATGGTGGGCCAGATACCACCAGTTAAATAAGGCAGGTAATACTCGTTTACTCCAGAACAACAAGATTCTGCCGCGGCAATTTTTGTCTGCCGATTGGTGAAGTTGTTCGGAGGCCTTTTGAGCCCTGCAATATTGCCATAATAATAGTAATGCGCTGCCCTATGGATATGGCCGAAGTACTCATGCTCGCCACCCTTTAAATCAAAATCCCATCGTCTATTTTGTTTAGGGCCACGATATTCAGCTTGAAAGAGCCTTCCATCACGTATACTGTATTGGTAGCGCTCCCATTGAATTATGTACCGAAGCTTACCCACTTTGCTACCAAAACGATAATATCCAGAAGTATTGGTAATGGCATTTCCTATAGTAAAGGTGTCCCTAAGCAAAATTTGTGCGCCATCTAGAGGTACGTAGCTTCCTTGAATGGTAGTGTACTCTGTTCGATAAACGGCTCTACGGCAACGACCGTTGGCACTATCCCTTGAGCTTTTGGGATTGTCAAGATTGGATGGATTCGATTTGTAATAATTCCCATCGCCATCATCACCCCCGTTTCCGCCACAGTCATACCATTCATAGCGAACAAAAACTTGTCTGCTCGTCGTGGTGGTTCCAATTTCTCCATCCCAAATACGAATGGTTCCTTCT
>JBCBCH010000461.1:0-2412 GCA_038530835.1 Bacteroidota bacterium
CTTCCAAGCTTCCCAATTCATCGACCAATCCATTTTGCACTGCGTCGGTTCCGCTCCATACCCTGCCTTGTGCCAGTGAATCTACCTCAGCGATGGACATGTTGCGACCTTGGGCAACACGTTCCAAGAAAACGTCGTATGTATCTTCAATGCTTTCTTCAACCACCTTTTTGAAGGTATCCGTCATGGGTTCAAACACGGAATATTCTATGGAATTCTTGTTCGTGCCTACTTGTTCGGCATTTACCCCAATGGTTTCGGAGAGTTCGTGTACGTTGGGAATCGTGCCAAATACCCCTATAGAACCCGTTACCGTGGTAGGCTCCGCGAAAATCTTATCTCCGCCAGCGCCAATATAATAACCCCCTGAAGCGGCTACATTCCCAAAAGACACCACAACGGGTTTTACCGCTTTTACCAGTTCAACTTCGCGCCAAATAATATCGGAAACCAAAGCACTTCCACCTGGGGAATTGACCCGAAGCACTACCGCTTTGACTTTATCACTGTTCTTTGCCTTTTGAAGGGCTTTTTGAATGATACCTTGTCCGATATAATCTTTGCCGCCTTCTCCATATAGGATTTCACCTTGGGCGTAGATTACCGCAATTTTCTCTTTTCCACTCCATATTTTTTTGCCTAAGGCAAGCCGTTGATAATCAGAAAAACTAACGTAATTGATGTCGTCTTCAGTTGTAAGGTTCAATTTGCTTTTTAGCATGGCCTCATATTCATCAAAATGGGCCGCTCCATCAATTAAGCCCGTAGCGATAGCCAATTTCGGATTCCGGGCTCCAAGTGTATCCGCAGTGAAGTTAAGCTGCTCCGTGGAGATGTCCCTTGCATCTGAAATATCTTCAAGCATGGTATTCCATATAGAAGAAATCAAAGCGGTGATTTGCTCTCTGTTTTCTTCACTCATGGTATCGTACAGATAAGGCTCAACAGCACTTTTGTATTTGCCGTGGCGAATTACCTCTATTTTGACGCCGGTCTTTTCTTGTAATTCCTTCAAATACAGAATCTCCGTAGCCAAACCTCTAAAATCCATTCCACCCACTGGATTCAAATAAATACTGTCAGCTACACTGGCGAGGTAGTAGTCCTTTTGTGTGAAATAGTCAGAATAGGCATAAATCGCCTTTCCTTTGAGCTGAAATTCTTCCAATGCTTCACGTATCTCTTGGGTTTGCGCCAAACCGGCTTGGATAAAGCTGGTCGTCAAGCTCAAGGCCTCGATTCTATCATCATCCGCCGCAATAGCAATGGTATGGAGGATATCATCCAATCCGGCCCCTTCGCTAAACAACCCGCCAAAGGGGTCAGCTTCATCACGGCCTACGTAATCCGAAATGGGTTCGGTAAAACTCAGCTCCAATACGGAGTTGGATTCGACGGCGACCCCATCCTCTGCACTGCTAACCAGTGCGAAGAACACGAAAAACATAAAAAACAAAATTCCAAAGGCAATCAGCGTCCCTAAAATGGCCGCAAGGAGGTTTCGTAAAAACTTCATCTACACGAGATTATAAACAAGTCGCAAAGATAACCATTGTTTTACTTACTTTGCCAGCATATATGGGCGCTACACACCAAGTTTATTTGTCGTTGGGCAGCAATATTCAGTACCGTTTCCGCTATTTGCAAAAAGGGGTCATTGCGATTGCTGAAAAAATGGGTATAGTACTCAAGACTTCACATGTTTATGAAAATCCTGCCGTAGGGTTTGAAGGCGATTCTTTTCTGAATGCCTGTATTTTGGTTGAAACCACCCTAACCCCTGAGCAAGTGCTTGAAATCGCACTGGAAATTGAACGTGCTCACGGTCGCATGCGGGAAGCACACGCGACTGGATATGCTTCGCGCACTTTGGACATTGATGTGCTGTTGTTTGATGATGTGATATTTACTTCTGACACCTTAACCCTCCCCCATCCCAAAATGACGGAACGGTCGTTTGTGCTCAAACCCCTTGCAGATATTGCCCCACAATATTACCATCCTGTTCTTCAAAAAGACATCCGCAATCTTTTACAGGAATGCAAAGACCGCGTTGCCGTTCAAAAGACGAAGCACACACTTTTCAAAAGTCGGGAACACTTTTTTTCACAAGTTCAGCTGATAGCGATAGAGGGAAGTATTGGGGCAGGAAAAACTTCTTTGGCTAAAATGATATCGGAAGATTTCAATGCCAAATTGGTGTTGGAGCGCTTTGCCGACAATGCTTTTTTACCCAAATTCTACGAAGACCCGACACGATTTGCTTTTCCTTTGGAAATGTCATTCCTGGCAGACCGCTACCAACAATTTTCAGAAGATACGGCACAGTTTGACTTGTTCAAGAACTTTATGGTCAGTGACTACGATATTTTCAAGTCGTTGATTTTTGCGCAAATCACGCTGCAAAAGGAT
>JBCBCH010000462.1:0-2408 GCA_038530835.1 Bacteroidota bacterium
TTAAAGGCTTTTAAAGATAGGGTATTCAATAAAACCCTCGGCAACCCACTTATGTGCGTGGGAAAGCAACTTTTTGGATTTGCTAACGTTGTTATTTCATACCCTTTTGTTGAAATGAAATATTTGAATCCACAAATTGCGGCTTTGGTCAAAGCCAAACAAAAAAAGTCTTTGGTGCATAAAACCGTTTCTTGTGGGTTTCTTCAAGAGTTGCCGAATGAAACCAATTCGGAACCCAAGGACTCGACCAGCCCGGGCAAAGACTAACGTGTAGTCCCCTCTTTTCTGAATCGCAACAGCTTGTTATAATCCTCGATGGTATCAATGTCCCATCCTTTTTCTCCAATGGGCAAAGTGACCATGTTTTCTTTTTGGGTATTCAATAACTCTCTAGCACCTTTATCCTCATTCAAACGCAATAACGCAGGAAAAAAAGATGCATCAAAAACTGCTGGAACCCCTGCCCTTTTGTTTGGATAGGCCGTTGCGGCAATTCCAATTCCCTTCCTTTCGTATCCTTCAAATAACCTTTTAAAAAACCGGCTATCGATTAGCGGTTGGTCCGCTAACAGTATCAAAACCGTTTTAGTGTGTGGATTGGTTCGTAGCACTTCCGCGACAGCAAAAGCAATGGAACTTCCCATGCCATTTTTCCAATTCAAATTCACAAGCACATCCACTTCTCTTGATAATTGGGATTTGATTTCAACTGCATGTGCGCCCAATACCACATATGTTTTTGCGTTCAGGGGTCTGGTTTGGTCTATGGCATGTTCCAACAGTGTGGTGTTCCCCCAAGGAAGTAGTTGCTTGATGGTACTTCCCATCCGTTTTGAAGCCCCAGCGGCCAATAAAATGATGGAAATGCTCTGGGAATCCATTTTAAGTATGGATTTTACCGAGTTTGTTGCGCAAACCTATCGGTTCTTTTTTTCGGACAACGGATAGTATCTCTGAAAGAATTGATATCGTGATTTCTTGTGGGGTTTCCGCCCCGATATCCAATCCAGCCGGACCGTAGATGGTATCGATGAAATCTTCAGAGACTTCCGGATGCCTTTCGAGCAAGGCGTCAAACAGCTTTTCTCTTCGTTTTGAAGGACCCAGCAAACCAATATAGGCCCCCAAAGGGAGCTTGGACAACGAAAGGATGTGGCCTAAATCTTTTGCAAAACTATGTGTCATAACTACTACGGCAGTATTCTCGTCCAAAGCGATATCCAACTGCTCAGGTTCTTGATGGAGTATTTCTTGTATGCCTGGAAAAGCGTCTTTCGTTTTGGATTCTGTAGGATGGGCGACCACGAACACTTCCCATCCCATTAGGCTGGCATGGTGCCCCAACTGCACGGCATCATGTTCCGCTCCAATAACGTACAGTCGAAAACACGGATTCATGGTCTGTTCAAAACACGCCAAGTTTTTTGACTCTTGTTCGGGATTCAAACGGATTTGTTGAGAACCTATCGCTATAACGGAACCATAATTTGGATTTTCGGAAGCATCCGGCAAAAAATAACTTTTGAAACCTATGGGGAGTCTATTTTCGATATGTTGCCAAAACGATTTGACTTCAGCGTTTTTGGGTGCAAAAGGTTCTATCAAGATGGATAAGATACCTTCACAACCCAAACGATATCGCCCATCATATACCATAACTTTGGGTATTCCGCTTTGAAAAACCGAGACTGCTTGACGTTTGATTTCTTTTTCCACACATCCTCCACTTACCGCGCCAACCATCTGACCATTTTCCAACAATAACATGCGAACGCCTGGCCTCCTATAGGAACTGCCCTCCAAAGCCACAACAGAAGCTAGAACGCTTTTCAATCCCGTACTTTGCGCCTTTTCGAACTGTTTAAAAATCGCTTTTAGTTCATGTGTCATACAAATAGCGGTTTTGTAGGAAAAAAAGGAACTAGTTCATTTTTGCTGTACCCCTTAGAGCGGGGACGCAACCGTACAAACCCATCAACTTTGGTCAATAGGGCCAAATCACCTGAACCTGATGTAGCAATGGGCAATGCTCGGATTTGCCCACCATGGTGATTTAGCTTTACCCCAACAAACAAATCCAAGGGCGTTGGGTTATCAAAAGCCTCCTCTAGAAACACCGAAAACTCTTCAGTTTTTTGCGCCAAAGAAGCAGCCAACCAAGGCTTGAAGTACAGATGGTAGTTTACATAGGTTGATACTGGATTACCGGGAAATGCAAAAACCAATGTTTTTGAATCCTCATGTGTACCGAACCAAAATGGCTTGCCCGGACGTTGTAACACTTTATGGAAAACTTTTTCAACACCCAACTCTGTAAAAACCGCAGGAAGAAAATCATACTTGCCTTTGGATACCCCACCACTCAACAAAAGCACATCAAAATCTTGCAATAGCTTTTGAATAGTTTC
>JBCBCH010000463.1:0-2408 GCA_038530835.1 Bacteroidota bacterium
TCAGAGGGTTTAAACCCTTTCTCTTCCATCTTTTTTAAAATGAACTTGTTGAAAAAATGGGTAGCCCAAGGCGCAGCATACAAAACACATTGGGCTTTTGTTCCACCCCAACCACAGTCTCTGCCTAACATTCCTCAAGACGACTGGAGTCAGAACGAAATTGACAAGTTCATTTTAAAAAAGATGGAAGAGAAAGGGTTTAAACCCTCTGAAAAAGCATCCAAAGCCCAGCTATTAAGACGTACTTTTTTTAGTCTTACCGGGTTACCTCCCTCTGTGGAGCAGATTGACCAATTCACGAATGATACTTCCGTCAACGCTTTTGAAAAGGTTGTAGATTCCCTGCTGGGAACCGTTGCTTATGCTGAATACATGGCCGCAGATTGGATGGATGTTGCCCGCTACGCGGACACCCATGGCTATCAAGATGATTTTGAGCGTATTATGTGGCCTTGGCGGGATTGGGTCATTCATGCTTTCGATAAAAACATGCCATATGACCAATTCATAACCTATCAACTTGCCGGAGATTTAATTCCAAATCCTACCAAAGAATCCATATTGGCCACAGGCTTCAATCGGAACCATAAGATTACCGCTGAAGGAGGGGTAATTCCCGAAGAATATCGAATTGAGTACGTAGAAGACCGTACCAATACGTTTGGAACCGCTTTTCTCGGCATGACCATGGAATGTGCTCGTTGCCATGACCATAAATACGACCCCTTAAGCCAAAAAGAACACTTCCAACTCTTTAGCTTTTTCAATAGTATTGATGAGAATGGATTGATGGCCAATGCGAGTGAAATTCCAAAACCTTACATGACCATCACCAAAGGTGAATCCGAAAAAATACTCGATTTCATTAATATGAACCAGGTCGAAAGCAAGGATATTGCGGTGATGGTGATGGAAGAAATGCCCAAACCAAGGGAAACCTTCATTCTTAATCGAGGGGTTTACGACCAACCTACTGATTTGGTCTCTCCGGCAACTCCTGAAGCCATTTTGCCTTTTCCAAATGAATTGCCACAGAACCGATTGGGCTTGGCTCAATGGTTATTCCAAAAAGACCATCCCCTAACGGCAAGAGTTGCGGTGAATCGACTTTGGCAGAGAATATTCGGAAAAGGGTTAGTGGAAAGTTCGGATGATTTCGGTAACCAAGGGGCATTACCTTCCCATCCTGAGCTTTTGGATTTGATGGCACTAAAATTCATGAACGAAGGCTGGGATATCAAAGCCATTACCAAATTCATGGTGCGCTCGGCGACCTTCCAGCAAAGCAGTGCCATTTCACCTGAAATGCAAGAAGCGGACCCAGAAAACACCTTTTTGGCAAGATCGACACGCATTCGTTTGAGTGCTGAAATGATTCGTGACCAAGCTTTGCACGTGAGTGGTCTGTTGAACGAAGAAGTTGGCGGACCCAGTGTAAAACCCTATCAACCTGAAGGGATTTGGGAAGAAACTACTGGAGGCGGTGGGGGAACTACAGCAACCTATGTGCAAAGTACGGGGAAGGATTTATATCGAAAAAGCCTATATACTTTTTGGAAACGGACAGTTCCACCTCCTAGTATGATGACTTTCGATGCGGCTTCGCGCGATTTGTGCACAGTCAAACGTCAAGAAACCAATACCCCATTGCAGGCCCTTGTGCTTCTGAACGATCCACAATTGATTGAGGCTGCTCGGGCTTTGGCCGACAAATCATTGCGGGAAGTGGGTAAAAACAGTGACGCACAGATTCGATACATTTTTCAAAGTGCCACCTCAAGACCTCCTACCAGTGAGGAATTGGAAGTACTGCAATTGTTTTATAAAGATGCTCATGCCAAAACGGTAACAGGAGAATTCGTCCCAGAAGAATATTTGACCATAGGCGAGTACGAAGCTACGACAGAAATCGAGGCTTCAACCCTTGCGGCATTGGCCTTAACGGCGCACACCATTTTGAACTTGGACGAAACCATCACAAAAGGATAAGGATTATGGGGGAAAAGAAAATATTGCTGGACAATGCCGTAAACCTGAACAGGAGAGCCTTTTTGGGAAAATCCGCCCTTGGCGTGGGAGGATTGGCATTAGGGTCCCTTTTGGGTTGTAACTTTTATCGAAAAGAAGGTGAACTTGTCGTGAAAGAAAACAACGCAATGGGCATCAAAGGCATTTTGAATGCCCCGCACCACTCTGCCAAAGTAAAAAGGGTAATCTATCTCTTCCAAAGCGGAGGACCTTCCCAATTGGAACTTTTTGATTACAAACCCCTATTGAATGAACGAAGAGGTGAAGATTTGCCTGAATCCATCCGCAATGGGCAACGTTTGACTGGAATGACCTCTGGTCAGGATAGTTTTCCTTTGGTAGGTTCGAATTTTGGCTGGAAACAATATGGAAAAAACGGT
>JBCBCH010000464.1:0-2405 GCA_038530835.1 Bacteroidota bacterium
TACCTCAGCTACGCCTTTGGTTGCGGCCAGTGTATTTTTTACATAAAATTCTTGTATGGTGCGGACCTCCTGCAAATCCCATCCACCGGTAACATTACCTTCCACATCTCGACCTTCTAGCGTATACCAAAAAATTTGCCCTAAGGCTGTAGCTTCTGGACCCAATCTAGGTTTTACGCCATTCGGAAAGGTGTTTTCAGGAAGGGCATTGAGTTTTTCCGTAATCCGTGAGCGTGCCCAATAAAAATCGATGTCCTCGTCAAAAATGACATATACGTTGCAAAAACCGAACATGGAACTGCTTCGCACTGATCTGACCCCGCTAATGCCCAACAGGCTTGAGGTCAACGGATAGGTGATTTGGTCTTCAATGTCTTGTGGGGATTGGCCTTCCCAACTGACATGCACAATCTGCTGGTTTTCACCCAAGTCAGGAAGCGCGTCTACTTTTACTTTGAAGGAAGGAAACAGTGTGTTTTGATGGGAAAGCGGTAGGGTAAAAAATCCAATCAAGGTCAACCCAATGACCAGAATAACTGGAATCAGTTTATGGTTTACCAGAAATCGTGTTATCCTTTCCAACATCTTTGTGAACGATGTTTGTCACATTTTGGTCTACTACAAAAATACGGCATCGCCTTTTTGGTCAAAAAAATAAGAACCATGACCGATAAGGGCCATGGTTCAAATGTTCACCCGCCGTATTGGCTAAATCTTGATTACCTTGAACTCAGACCTTCTGTTCTTGCTGTGTTTTTCTTCGGTACAATACGTATTATTGTCACACTCGTTCACCAAGCTCTTTTCACCAAAGGCCTCAATCTGTATTCTCGCTTCTGAAATGCCTTTGCCAATCAGATAATCCCTGGTTCGGTTCACCCTTCTTTCGGATAACCACAGGTTGTATTTATCCGTTCCCCTCGAGTCCGTATGCGAATTGACTTCAATGATTACGGTTTCGTTTTCTTCAAGAATTACGGTAAGCTTGTCCAACAGTGCTTTGTCATTACTGTTCAAATAAGAAGAATTTAGGTCGAAATAGACATTCCCCAACGCACGAATTGCATTTTCGATGCTATCCCTTTTACGTTTGGCTGCTTCGGCAAGGGCTTCTTCTGAGTTTTTCTCATCTTCCAAGCGTTTGCGCTCCAATTCTTCTGCTAGTCGCTTGGCCTCCTCTTCTGCCTTGCGCGCTGCGTCAATAGAATCTTGAACACGTTGCCGTTCTTTTTCAAGTTCTTGGAGGCGTCTCAGTTTTTCTTCTCCTTTTCGGGTCAAACCTCTTTCCACCTCAATTTGATACACTACTCCAGCGGCATGCTGAATGTGGTTGGAAGAATTATCGGCGTCCATGGTCCATTTCCCGGTGGAGTTTATATCGATACCCCATTTGTCTGATAACCAAGTTCTAAAACCTACCGCGGCATTATAGGTTCCTCTGCCCTGATTATTGGCATCGGTATATCCCACACCAATTCCCACATAAGGGTCAAACCAGCCTGTATGTCCCAAAATTTGGTTGAGGTCGTAGCTTACCCGAAAATCAGCAGCGTAGTAATCGATGTCCTCGTTTATTACGATTTGATCTACGACTTTTCCTGATTTGTAACGATTGTATGTACCGATGATTTCCAATCCAACTCCATTTTTGAAGTATTTTCCAGCACTAATTCGTGAGGGAAAAGGAACGATATGAAGATTTTCATCGAAATTGAAGAAGTTGCTGAACTCAGAACCAGCATCATCGACAACATTCAGTCCAAGGCCAAAAATCCAAGAACTTACGATTACGCTATCCTTAGCGGTAAGCATCAAATCTTCTTCTTGTGCCTTAAGGTTGAAACTACCAAAAAGTATTACAGTCAAGCATAATACTGCAGAATGTCTCATAACTAACATTTGGGTTGAAGGGCAAAAGTAGAGTAATATTGTGTTTCTGAAGAAAAACACCCTCTAAACAGTAAGATTACCTCGATTAATTGTTGATTTCCGCTGGATTTAGCTCCCAAACGAATTCAAATTTATCTTCGGTTCTTGGCACTTTATACACCATTAAGGGGTAAGAAACGGCTGTACTTTATTGATTTTTTGCAGTTTGTGCTTCAACAATATGATATACCCCATCCTTTTTAGGATGCATAAGTACTGGGTAACCTTCTGATTTGTAAGCACCTACGCAAACCACTAACGCGACTTCGGTAGTAAAATCTACTTGTGGGATGGGCAAACCGGGTTTTCGAGAGCGATTTACCTTGCTGAAGAACGATTTGAGCGATTTCTCGTTTTCAATGACCAAAGCTTGCTTTTCTTCCACCGGATAATAGCCATCTTCCAAAATCGCCTTCACCCCCACTGCTTCGTTGGTTGCCATAACCTTGTCTTGACTCTTGCAGGAAACCAAAAAC
>JBCBCH010000465.1:0-2397 GCA_038530835.1 Bacteroidota bacterium
GTTCAAATATGGTTTATGATGTAGAGCAAGATGATATACCTGATCTTTCAAATGTAACCAACGCTTCTATAATGTTTGAAGACGCAACTTCCTTTAACGGTGACCTTTCTGGTTGGGATACACAGAATATAACAAACATGGCAGCTATGTTTAAGGGAGCTGCGGCTTTCGTAGGCAATGGTATAGAGAATTGGGATACCGGAAACGTAAGGCACATGCAATCCATGTTTTCTGAAGCGAGTGTTTTTGATGCTAACTTGGCTAATTGGAACATTCAAAATATTGAAAGAATGGATAGTATGTTCGATAATTCGGGTCTATCAACCAATAATTATAGCGCAACTTTGGAAGGTTGGGCCACTTTGGATGACGGCGAAGCGCAAATACCAACTTTTGTTGATTTTACCAATCAAAATGGGATGATGTTTTGCCTTGATGCTGAACAAGAAAGGGACGATTTGATAACTAATCATAATTGGGAGATATCTGGTGACGCACCAACGGGAGCAGATTGTAACTAAGGTCGTATAATACTTACCTTATTCAAATAACACCGTAGACTTTTTGGGTTTGCGGTGTTTCTTTTTTATTCAGTTCTCAGTTCTCAGTTCTCAGTTCTCAGTTCTCAGTTCTCAGTTCTCAGTTCTCAGTTCTCAGTTATCGGTTATCGGCTATCTGAAGTCTGAAATCTTATATCTGACGTCTGGGGGAAAAGGTCTAAAATTTTATCTCTTGACAATTGAAACTTGACCCTTGACTCTTGTTTCTTGAACTTTAGTTTTAACCACTTCTCGATACACTTTTGGCTTCGCCAAAATCACTCGAAGTGACATTGACTTAAATCCGCGCAATCCGTGAAACCCGCCTCGACCGGAACGGGTTGGTTCGAGTCCTGCAAAAACAACATCCGCCAGGTCATGCTGAACTGGATTCAGCATCTTTTTACAATATGGCAACAATGAGAGTATAACCTAAATCCCACCTGAACGCACGGGCAGGCAAGTTCAGTTTGACGCTGATTTAATCCGTGCCATTGGTGAAATTTGTGTCTTCCATAGCTGGACGGTATTATTCTAGTTTAAATAAAAACCATCTGACACCTGAAATCTAGATTAAAAGTCTAAGTCAAACTCCTTGCGTAAGAGCTCAATGGCTGGGTTTTTCTCTTTGAGTTTTTCGTATTTCTCCTCAGGCGTGAAGGCGAACTTTTTGGCAACCTCCTCGTTCACCGTAATGTGCAAGCTAATCGCGTGGTTGTTCAGGTTTTCACGAAGGTATTGCATCAAACCACCCTGTTCTCGCTCGATTTCCTTTTTCATGGTGCTATTGGGGAGCTCAATCCAAAGGGTGTTTTCATCTTTTAACTTGGGAACATCGGTTTGCAGGTTACTCGCCAATATTTTTTTACCCTTCCCTTCGAGATGGGCGACAAAGGTGTTCCAATGTTCCAGCATTTGTGCTTCGGTAAACGCTTCTTCAGGAAGCTCCTCATCAACGGTATCCGGTTTTTTGGTATTCTGGTGCTCCTTTTTGGCTTTAATGCTCGATAACGAAAGTCCTGAAACGCGCTTTTCCGATTTGGCTATCGCAATGGGCTTAGGGGAAGCTTCCACTTCTTGCGAAATAGGCGCTTCAGTCTCAACCATTGCCGCCTGAACCGCTTCCGTAGGCGTTGGTACCACCTTTTGGGGTTCTTGTATTTGTATTTCTGAAATGTTTTTGGGTAAGGGAACGGTTGCTTCCACCGGAGGTTTTAGGGTGGCCATCCCTCGAACATGCGAAGCGGGAATCAGGAATTCACGGTTTTTTTTTTCTCCATCAAAAGTGATGGAGGCCAATTTCATAAGGGCAAGCTCGACCAATAATCTTTGGTTTTTACTGACTTTGTATTTGATGTCTGCTTCATTGGCGATATCCAGCGCTTGTAATAAAAAGGCTTTCGAAGTCAGCGCTGCTTGCTTCGCGTAGTCGGCCTTGGCATCTTCACTTACTTCTAACAAGCCTTGGGTTTCCGGATGCTGGCATACCATCAAATCCCTAAAATGTGACGCCAACCCTATGATAAAATGATGTCCATCAAACCCATTGGACAAGGTTTCGTTGAACAGCATCAGCAAAGCTGGAATGTTGTTGTCCAAAATAAATTCGGTAGTCTTTAGGTATACCTCATAATCCAACACGTTCAAGTTCTCGGTCACCGCCTTACGGGTCAGATTTTTACCAGAAAAGCTTACCACCCTGTCAAAAATGGATAGGGCATCCCGCATGGCACCATCCGCTTTTTGCGCAATGATGTGCAAGGCACCTTCTTCGGCTTCCACCCCTTGTTGTTCGGCAATGTACTTGAGATATTCCGTAGCATCTTTAACAGTGATGCGCTTGAAATCAAAAATCTGG
>JBCBCH010000466.1:0-2372 GCA_038530835.1 Bacteroidota bacterium
ATCAACCAGAACAACACCAAAAATCGATTGAAACAAGTGATGGCCCAAACCATTGAAATGGAAAGATATCCTGATGCGGTGAACGAGGAAACTGCTACCCTCCAACCTTCTGAAGAACTGGCCAAGGCCATCAAGGACTGGGAAAGGGACAAGGGCTTTTTGGATTCCGAGGTCAGCCTACAGGCCTTGGCCAAGAGGTTCGACACCAATACCGCATACCTTTCCAAGAACATCAATATTTTAAAGGGGCAGAACTTCTCCAGCTACCTCAAAGATATTCGCCTAACCCATGCCATCAACCATATGAAGGCACATCCCGATATCATAAAGGACAAGTCCCAGATACAGATTGCTGAACTATTTGGCTTCAATTCGGTGAGCGTCTTCAACAGGGCCATGAAATCCAAAATCAAGGTAACGCTGGGGGCCTTCACTAAAGAAATTTCCAAGAAATAGTTTGGTTGGGTTTTGTTCAATCTAAATCCAACTTCCTTCTTTTCTTCTCTTTTTCCAACAAGGCCAATTCGCGTGAGGTTTGCCCTGCGACAGAAGTGTTTTCCTCTGCACGACGAATCAAGTAGGGCATCACATCTTTTACCGGGCCATAAGGCACATATTTGGTAGCATTGAAACCTGCAGCTGATAAATTATAGGTTATGTGGTCACTCATCCCGAACAACTGACCAAACCATATTGCTGGTGAATCTACCGTTATCGAATCATCACTTATTTTTTGACTCAAGCGCAAACAACTTTCTTCATTATGGGTACCGGCAAAAATGGACAGAGTCTCCAAGTGCTCCATAATGAAATCAACCGCTGCATTATAGTTGTCATCCGTTGCTTGCTTTGATTCACAAATTGGACTCTGGTACCCGTGCGCTTTGGCCCTTTCATTTTCCTTTTCCATGTATGCGCCCCTAACTACCTTCAAGCCCACCTTGAACTTTTCCAATGCAGCAGTAGCATACAGATTTTTCACATAATCCAATCGGTCCCAGCGGTACATTTGAGCCGTATTGTAGATATAGGCTTTTTCCTTGTTGTATTTCCGCATCATATCCAAGGCCACGGCATCGGCAGCATCTTGCATCCAACTTTCTTCTGCATCTATTAGCAGACCTACTTGCAAATCATGTGCACGTGCACAAACTCTATCATAGCGCGCCAATACAAGTTCCCATTCCGCAGATTCTTCTTGATTTAAGTCAATGTTCTCACCAACTTTTTGAAAAAGCTCTAGTCGACCAAAAGACGTGGGTTTGAATACCGCAAAAGGAATGGCACTTTTCTCCTTCACAAAATCCAAAACCTCAAGCGTCTTGTTCATGGCAAAATCAAACTGCTCCTCTACTTCTTTTCCTTCCACGGAATAATCCAAAATAGAGTGCACCCCTTTTTCGTACATCTTATCAATTACAGGAAGACAATCTTCCTCATGGGTTCCGCCACAAAAATGGTCAAAAACGGTAGCCCGAATCAACCCCTCAACCGGGAGGTGTGCTTTTATGGCAAAGTTGGTTACCGCTGTACCAATCCGAACCAAAGGTTCATTGGCGATAAGCCGAAAAAGAAAATAAGCTCTTTCCAATTCTGAATCCGATTTGAGTTCGAAAGCAGTTGCAGTATTCTCAAAATTCACGTTCATTTTTGCTAATCCATTAACAAATCAAATATAAGTAGGGTTCAGATAAGATTATCGATAAAATAGTTTTTATTTAGTGGTCTTATTTTGGTTATGGAATCAATTCTATCCGGCACTTACGAGGTACATATGGCTGATTTGGCAAAAGCGGCCTTGCGACAACATTTGGATACCCGTGATTACTCCAAAGTCTTTGTTTTGGTGGACGAAAATACGGAAGCTCTGTGTCTGCCAGGATTAATGCCCTTGTTGGAACCTTATGTTAGCGAGGTATTGACCATTCCACCTGGGGAGGAACATAAAAATATTACAAGCTGTTTGCGACTATGGGAAGCCCTTTCGCAAAAAGGGGGCGACCGTAAAAGTATATTGATAAATCTCGGTGGCGGGGTGTTGACGGATATGGGCGGATTCGTGGCCTCGACCTTCAAAAGGGGAATTGATTTTATCAATATCCCTTCCACCCTTCTGGCCATGGTGGATGCATCTATCGGTGGGAAAACCGGGGTGGATTTGGGCGCTCTTAAAAATCAAGTAGGGGTCATCAATCAACCCCAAATGGTTTTGGTATTGCCCGAACTACTTGATACTTTAGAGGAAAGACAATTGGTGAGTGGATAAGTCCGTGTTTGAGCATTTCGGCATATCCACTCATCAATCAACCCCAAATGGTTTTGGTATTGCCCGAACTACTTGATACTTTAGAGGAAAGACAATTGGTGAGTGG
>JBCBCH010000467.1:0-2366 GCA_038530835.1 Bacteroidota bacterium
CTTTTCTGTAGGCTTTTCCGAAGGTATCTTGAACCTTTGGGCCAATCTCACTGGCTTTTTGGGCCACCACTTTTGGAAAATACCCGGGAATCTTGGCTTTCTCGGTGACTTGTTTTCCAGCGGTAATGGTGGGCACCAAATAGGTATCGTATTGCACCATCAAGTCCATGGTTTTTTCGCTCATTAGCGTACCGTGCTCAATCGTTTTGATACCGCCAATGACTGCTCGCTGCATCCCTTCATCGCCATGCGCATGTGCTGCAGTCAGCATGTTGTAATCTTTCGCCGTTTCTGTTATTGCCTTGATTTCTTCTACAGTGAACTGTGGATTTTGTCCGCTTTTAGCAACACTGAGCACACCACCTGTGGCAGTTATTTTGATGACATCCGCGCCATCTTTATAGCGTTGGCGCACTGCTTTGACACCATCTTCAGGCGAGTTGACCACGCCTTCTTTTGGGCCGGGGTCTCCCTTTAGGTCATTACGCATGCCGTTGGTTGGGTCAGCATGGCCTCCAGTACTGGCAATGGCTTTCCCGGCAGTGAAAACCCTGGGGCCAGCTACGGTGCCCCTATCAATTGCTTTGCGCAAGGCAATATTTACACCACTACCACCCAAATCCCGAACCGTGGTGAAGCCTGCCATCAAGGTTTTTTTGGCATACAAGGTCGAAAGGAAAGCGACATCTGCTTCGTTCAACGTAAAACGTTGAATATAGCTTTGGGGATTGGACTCCCCTTCAAGATGTACGTGCATATCGATAAAACCCGGTAGGACGGTCATTTTTTTAAGGTCAATAGTCTGGTCTTGACCTTCAGTCGGAGCAACATACCCAGGTTGAACGTCCGAAATGGTATTTCCCTTGATTATCAAGGTCTGTTCTTTGAGTATCGTTCCTGATTTCACATCCAATACTTGTCCGCAATGCAGATAGGTTTTTTGGCTAAAAACCAGTACTGAAAACATCAGGGAAAGTAGGGTTAGCCTTTGTTTCATTTTCAAATTTCGTTAGTCGTTAGTGAGCTTAAGGTAGTCCACTTTTGGGAAATAAAAAACCCGCCGTTATGGCGGGTTCTTCAATTTTACTTTCTAACCTTCTGTTCCCAGTCCCAAGCAGATTGCATTGCCTGGTCGAGATTGGATTGGGCCTTCCAACCCAAAACTTCATTGGCTTTTCCCGTATCGGCATAGGCCTGAATCACATCTCCAGGTCTTCGGTCTACAATTTTATAGTTGAGTGAACGCTCCGAAACCCGTTCAAAGCTTTGGATAACTTCCAATACCGAACTTCCTTTTCCAGTACCCAAATTGAATACCTCGTAGTTCTTTTCATTTTTGTTTTGGAGTAAACGTTGCAAGGCAACGACGTGCGCTTTGGCTACATCTACCACATGAATATAATCTCGGATACAGGTACCATCCTCCGTGGGATAATCAGTGCCAAAAACAGAAAGTTGTTCCCGCAACCCTACTCCAGTTTGGGTAATAAAGGGTACCAAGTTTTGTGGAACGCCAATTGGTAATTCGCCAATTTCAACGCTGGGGTGCGCGCCTATTGGGTTAAAGTAGCGCAAGGCGATAGCCGCGAAATCAGGGTTTACATTGCAGGTATCTTGAATGATTTCTTCTCCAATTTGCTTGGTATTGCCATAAGGCGACTCTGCTGGTTTTACCGGCGCATCTTCCGTAATGGGCATTGTATCTGCCTGTCCATACACCGTACAAGACGAACTAAAAATGAAAGGAGCTTTCACCTTTTCGGTCAAAATCTGGAGCAGATAAACCAAAACCCCAAGGTTGTTTTCGTAGTACAACAAGGGTTTCTCTACGCTCTCTCCGACCGCTTTTGAGGCAGCAAAGTGAATTACGCCTTCAATATCATGGTGTTTTTCGAAGAATGCAATTACGGTATCCTTTCCCCGTAAATCAATCTTTTCAAAATGTGGTTTTTTACCGGTAATGGCAGTGATGCCCTCCAATACATTTTCGGAAGAGTTGGAAAGGTTGTCGATGATAACTACCTCGTATCCTTCATTTTGAAGCTCTACCACCGTGTGGGAGCCAATGAATCCAAGTCCTCCGGTAACTAATATTTTCATAATCAACTATTAACAAAATCATTCACCAAACCTGTGATGAAATCAATTTGCGCATCATCCAGTTCGGTATGCATGGGCAGCGAAAGCACTTCGTCTACCAGTTGGTTTGTTACCTCAAAATCTTCCTCCTTATAACGTTCGTCCAAGTATGCTTTTTGTTTGTGAAGGGGAATGGGATAATATACCCCACATGGAACGTTATTTTCAGATAGATGTTGCACCAGACCATCCCTTTTTCCGTTTAAAATTCTGATAGTATATTGGTG
>JBCBCH010000468.1:0-2365 GCA_038530835.1 Bacteroidota bacterium
ACCATCACTAATTTGGGTTCATCCAATAAACTTTCGCTGTGGTCTGCCCCGTCTTTTTCGATGGTGAAATCATGAATGGGCGGTTCATAACCCTCCTGGATTTCCGTGGTTTCCACTCCTACAAAGGTTCCTTCTACCGTTGGATACTCGCCTAAAGTGGTAACGACTTTTTCCGTTCCGTTTTGATCAAACTTCCAAGCATACTCGTAAATGGCTTTGGGAGCATCCTCTGGGATAATCATTCCTTCCTTGATGTTGGCACCAATCTTATAGGGTCTGAAGTCAATCGAAGGCAAATGGTTCAACACCTGATTCGCGAAAACTCCGCAGGCAATCAAAGCTATCGCAGCCACACTCCAATTCGCAAGGTTTCCAAAGATAGGTTTGATGTGCTTTCTTCCTACAAACAAAACCGCTATTAAAACCAACAACACCACATCTTTTCCAAAGGACTCCCAAGGGGTCAATTTGATGGCATCACCAAAACAACCGCAATCGGTCACTTTATTGAAATAGGCCGAATAAAAGGTGAGAAATGTAAAGAAGACAATCATCAATAGTAAGCTCCAAACCGTGAAGCGAACCTTGAATCCTATCAGCAAAAACACGCCTAACAAAACCTCTACAATAACCACAAACAGCGATATGGCCAGTGCGTAAGGAGCAAGGGATGGTAAATCAAGCACTCCGGGGCTAAAATATTCTTCCAACTTAAAAGAAAAGCCAACCGGGTCATTTAGTTTGATGAGTCCGCTGATGATAAAAAGCACTCCGACAATTACCCTTGCAAAGGCGACTATCCACTTCATTTTCCGTAGTTTAAATGAATCAATGCAAAGACCGCATAGTTGATAATATCTTGATAGTTGGCATCAATCCCTTCGCTGACCAAAGTGGCACCTTGATTATCTTCAATTTGTTTGACCCGTAACAATTTTTGCAGAATCAAATCGGTAAGGGAACTCACTCGCATATCACGCCACGCTTCGCCATAATCATGGTTTTTGTTCTCCATCAAACTTTTGGTTTGTCCGATGGCCCCATCATATTCTTTTAAGGCTTGCTCCAAGGTCAAGTCAGCTTGTTCCGATACGCCTTTGTCTATTTGAATCAAGGCCATTAGTGAATAGTTGATAATCCCTATAAATTCGGATTGTTCCCCTTCATCAACCTTGCGCACTTGGTTTTGTTGCAAACTTCGAATCCGCTGTGCTTTGATGAAAATCTGGTCGGTAAGCGATGGAAGTCTTAAAATGCGCCAAGCCGTTCCATAATCCTTCGTCTTCTTGATAAACAGTTCTCGGCAATCCTGTATAATGGAATCATACTGAGCGGAAGTTTGCTGCATGTATTCTCTCTGATTTATGTAATTTTCCTGTGTGGTTCGTTCGAATTTCGCATCGGTTCAAAGATACATAAACCCAACAAAGCATTTAATACCCATGACCCTAAACTGTAAAGGAAAACTAGTAGACTTGAGCAGTCCAAAAATCATGGGAATCTTGAACCTCACGCCAGACTCCTTTTATGATGGTGGGAAATACAAAGATGATTGGGCCATTTTGAATCAAGTGGAACGTATGTTGAATGAAGGGGCCACTTTTATTGATATGGGCGCCTATAGCTCCCGCCCGGGTGCGGAACATGTTTCGGAAGATGAAGAGAAAAGGCGCTTGCTTCCTATTCTTGAACTGGTTTTGGAAAACTTTCCACAAACCCTTATTTCCATAGATACTTTTCGCAGTGGAATGGCCCGAGCTTGTTTGGAACGCGGAGCAGCCCTTATCAATGATATTTCTGCAGGCAACTTGGATGCCCAAATGTTTGAAGTGGTTTCAGAATTTAAGGCACCCTACATTATGATGCACCTCAAGGGGACACCGCAATCCATGCAAAAACAGGCGGTGTATGAAGATTTGATTCAAGAGCTCCTTTTTTACTTTTCCAGCAAGCTGAAACAGGCTCATGAAGCAAAATTGGTCGATGTTGTAATTGACCCAGGATTCGGCTTTGCCAAAACCACCCCGCAAAACTTCGAACTTCTACAAAACCTCAACCTGTTCAAAACGCTAGGCAAACCGTTGTTGATTGGCTTGAGTCGTAAATCGATGATTTATAAAACCTTGGGCACTTCGGCGAAGGAAGCCTTGAACGGTACGACGGCCCTACATGCAGTTGCATTGCTCAAAGGAGCCAACATTTTGCGGGTGCATGATGTAAAAGAGGCGCACGAATGCATTCAATTGGTGAACGCCATTCCAGATTCTTGAGTGTTTTAGAATTTGTTAATTTTACAAAAACGCCGCCGTTGGACTTCCTTAATTTCCTAGAATTCAAAATCACGGACTTTATTGATATTATTCTG
>JBCBCH010000469.1:0-2353 GCA_038530835.1 Bacteroidota bacterium
ACCACGATAGCGTGAGGTCTGGGTCCAATAAAAGTGATACCACTTTTAGTGACTTTTTGGGCAAATTCACCATTCTCGCTCAAAAAACCATATCCTGGGTGGATTCCTTCAGCTCCGGTATCTTTCGCGGCTTGAATAATCTTCTCCATTACCAAATACGATTCGGATGACGGTGCTGGTCCAATATGAACGGCCTCATCCGCAAATTTTACGTGTGGGGCGTTGCGGTCCACCTCGGAATACACTGCAACGGTTTGGATACCCATTTTGCGGGCCGTTCTCATGATTCTGAGCGCAATTTCGCCCCTATTGGCAACTAATATTTTTCTCATACTTGGGATTTTCGGAAAATGCTATTCCATTTCAATAATAACCTGTCCTTTTTCCACAGCATCTCCTTCTTTTACATTAATACTTTTAACTATACCTTCTCCCGCCGCTAGAATTATGTTTTCCATTTTCATGGCGGATAATACCAAAAGTTGGTCGTCTTTCACTATAGATTGCCCAGGGGATACCTTAAGATTCATAATGAGACCTGGCATAGGTGCAACTACCTCATTTAATTTTTGTGTGCTTGCCGATAACAACCCCATTTCCTTTACCATTTGGTCGTAGGAGTCCGAGATAACCACAGAATAATGATTTCCATTGATTTTGATTATCAAATTTTTTTCATTTTCCTTGAGAATTTCGGTTTGATATGCTTTTTGGTCGGCAATGACATGATATTGCGCGTTGCCTTGTGCGATAACATTCAGTTCCTCAGCTTCCGAAGTATGCATTTCAAAAGCGGTATCATCGACAGTAATCAGATATTTTTTCATAACATCAGAAGGTTTGGTCTTTACAAAATGGTTCAGTGCGAAAGACCATTAAACGAACTCGGTCTAATCCAAAAATAAGCATTACATAAGCCATTACCCTATAATTTTAAATCAATCTAAATAACTTATTATCGTACCTTTGTGGTTTTGTTTGGATTACGATTGATTGAAGCATGATACAGACGGATATCTTGATTATTGGGGCTGGACCCACAGGGCTTTTTACTGTGTTTGAAGCCGGGCTTTTGAAACTAAAATGTCATTTAATTGACGCCTTACCGCAACCAGGGGGGCAGTGCTCGGAGATTTATCCCAAAAAACCCATTTACGACATTCCCGCCTACCCTGAAATCTTGGCAGGAGACCTGGTAGATCGTTTAATGGAGCAAATAAAACCTTTTGAACCGGGGTTTACTCTAGGGGAACGAGCTGAAGATTTAAAACGAAATGAGGACGGAAGTTTTGTCGTCACTACCAATAGAGGTACAGAGCACCATGCCAAAGTAGTCGTTATAGCAGGAGGGTTGGGTTCTTTTGAACCTCGAAAACCCTTAATCCCAAACTTATCGGACTTTGAAAATCAGGGAGTTGCCTATATGATTAAGGACCCTGAAATCTATCGGGATAAAAAAGTAGTTATTGCTGGGGGCGGCGATAGTGCTTTGGATTGGGCTATTTTCCTAGCAGATGTTGCCAGTGAGGTTTCTTTGGTACATCGCCGGAATGAGTTTAGAGGCGCGTTGGATTCTGTGGAAAAAGCCTCGGAATTGGCAAAGCTTGGAAAAATTCAGTTGTTTACTGAAGCAGAGGTCAAAGCCTTTGAAGGTAAAGACCATTTGGAAGCCGTAGTGATTCATCCCAACCAGCCAGAATCTACCCCCATTTTGGTAGAAACGGATTATTTTATTCCTCTATTTGGACTTTCCCCAAAATTGGGTCCTATTGCATCATGGGGCTTGGAAATCGAAAAGAATGCCATCAAGGTCAATAACGCCAAAGATTACCAGACCAACATCCCCGGGGTATTCGCCATAGGCGATGTCAATACGTATGAAGGAAAGTTGAAATTGATTTTATCTGGTTTTCATGAAGCAGCTGTAATGTGCCAATATGCGTATCAGATTATCCATCCAGGAAAACGGTATGTGATGAAGTATACCACAGTTGGTGGAGTGGAAGGCTTTGACGGGAGCAAAAAAGAAGCCAAAAAAGAAGTGATTCGAAGTATCAACTAAGCTTCAGGTCACTTTATAGCATCAATTGGAATAGGCGTTTACCTTTGCACTATGTTAAAACAGTATTTTCCCATACTGCAGTGGCTCTCTACCTATCGTTCCTCCTATTTTAAAGGGGATTTAGCGGCAGGTCTCACCGTAGGGGTAATGTTGGTACCACAGGCCATGGCATACGCTTTGATTGCAGGTTTGCCTCCAGTCTATGGCCTTTATGCGGCTTTGGTCCCAAACCTTTTGTATGGATTGTTTGGCTCTAGCCGTAAACTCGCGGTAGGTCCAGTAGCGTTAGAT
>JBCBCH010000470.1:0-2347 GCA_038530835.1 Bacteroidota bacterium
AATTCGGTCGCTTCCACTTTCATGTTGCTTTTGGCTCATGATGTATTGCCCTCCAGCTTTCTCAATCGTTTCTGCAATTACATCACTATCCGTCACAACAAAAACGGCATCAAAAAGCCCAGTGGCCGTTGCCGCCTCCATGGTTCGGACGATAACCGGTTTGCCCTCCAAATCTTGCATGAGCTTTCCCGGAAAACGAGACGCTTGATAGCGTGCTGGAATCATGGATATTACTCTCACTATCTATTCTTTTTGCGTGGACGTAGTTTTCGATAAATGCGAAAGGTAATTACCAATATGATGATGACCAATATCGCGGCAATAGGCGGAACGAGTATAGATGCCGTGGAGACCGCCACGGCGGTTCCCGTTTCAACAACCGATACCACAGGATTGGCCAAACCACCTGTAGTTGTGGAAGAAGTCAATCTACCAGCGGCGTTGGCCCCTTTGATAATGGTTGCGGTACCTCCACCGGCGATAATGGCCAAGGCCCAAGTGGTCACAGGGTCCAAACCTGCAACGGACGATACCATAGCCGCGGTGCCCGCAATTCCCGCCAAGGGTATCGCTACACTGTCCAAAAGATTATCAACCCAAGGAATAAAATACGCGAAAATTTCAACCAACATGGCCACGCCTAAGGTAATCAAGGCAGGCAAACTTCCTATCCAAGCCCATTCCCCATTGAGTTCCCAAAAGCCCGAAAAGGCTGCCAGACTCAAGGCAAAAAGGGGCAAAAACACCCTAAACCCCGCTGAGGCTGCGAGACCGATACCTAAAAAAATACTTATCATGGATTGGGGACCGATGTTCATTTCAACCGAAAATACGCCTTTCCTATTCAACAAAAAAATCGTCCTTGAAACCTATTAAATAGAGTTTGCTTTGGGAGCGGGTAACAGCGGTATACAACCATCGGAGGTAATCCTTGTCAATGCCATTGGGGAGGTAGGGTTGCTCTACAAAAACGGTTTGCCACTGCCCTCCTTGCGATTTATGACAAGTTATGGCATAAGAAAACTTAACCTGAAGCGCATTGAAATACTTGTTGTTTTTCACCCCTAAAAACTGCTTATATTTTGAAGTTTCGTGCTGGTAGTCGGCCAAGACTTCTTGGTAGAGTCGATTGCCATCTTCATAGCTCAGGGAAGGGGTTTCCGCATTAATGGTATCTAACAGCAGTACCGTCTCAAAAGGTCTTTGATTGGGATAATCCACCATTTGTACGCGAACCTCAGCGAATGTAAACCCATACAACTCCTTAATGGCAAAAAGCTCCAAGATTTCAATAATATCCCCATTGGCGACAAAACCCGCTTCGGAACTGGTTTTTAACCAAAAATAGTTGTTCTTGACCACCATCATGTAATCGCCTACCGCAATTTGATTCTCCAAAAAAAGGATTCGTTCGCGGATGTTCTGGTTATAAAGATTCGCGCGCTTGTTCGAGCGTACCACGATTACCGTGTCCTCTTTTCCATCTTGTCGGTAGGCATCTTCTATGGCCTCCAAGATGTCGGGGCCATTTTGTAAGCGAACCAAATCCGTGAATCCATCCAAGTTGAAACGAAATTCTTCGTAAAACCCATCTTGGATTTGCGTTCGCAGATTGGTGGCGTTGTGCAGAATTCCTGAGCTATCAGACTGTCGCATCACTTCATCCAATTCGAGGCAATCTACCTGTTTGTTGTATTGCAACCCCAACTGGTTTTCGTCCAATGCAGGGCTCATCGTGAGTTTAACTGGCGGTAATTGTGCGGTATCCCCTATCAATATCAACTTGCAACGATGGCCAGAATACACATACTGCATCAAATCGTCAAGTAGGGAACCGTTCTCAAAAAGTTTGGAGTCTGCTGGGGTATCCGAAATCATAGAAGCTTCATCTACCAAAAAAATGGTGTTGCGATGCTTGTTGGGCGAAAGCACGAACTGCACTCCCCCTCCTTTCTGTTTTTTTGGAAAGTAGATTTTCTTGTGTATGGTCAAGGCTTGGGTTTTTGAATATAAAGACATCACCTTGGCCGCACGTCCGGTAGGCGCCATAAGTACCGAAGCCATTTTCACTTTCCATAAGGATGAAACCAGCGTACCTATTATAGTCGTCTTTCCCGTACCCGCGAAACCCTTTAAAACAAAAAGTCGGTCGTTGGATTTGTGGAACACGAACTCGGACAGTTTTCCAAGAGCCAACTGTTGTTTTAAGGTCAATTCATACGGAAATCTTTCTTCAAGTTTTCCTAAAAAAGTACTGGGTGTAAGCGCTTCCATACGGCCTAAATATAGGGCCGAATTTTAAAGCAAAAACTTTCGTGATTAAAAAAAAATTGTAGATTTGTCTATA
>JBCBCH010000471.1:0-2325 GCA_038530835.1 Bacteroidota bacterium
TCGCGTGGGAAGACACGCGCCGCCAATACACCGCCTTCGAAAGTGATCTGAAAGGCCCCTATTCCTATAACAGAGTTTCCATTCTGGATAAATATTAGTAAACTTGATGGTTTTTATCAATATTCCTACCCTATGTTGCGAAACATCATTCTGTGCGTTTTGTGTGCCAGCACAGTACTACCACTCTCGGCCCAAAAGAAGAAAATCACATTAGAAGAAATTTGGAACGGTACTTTTCGTACCGAAAGAATGGAGGTTTTGCGTTCCATGAAAGATGGGCAGCACTACACTGTGCTAAACTACGAACGTTCACCCAGAAAAAGCAGATTGGATAAATACGCCTACGCTTCACTGGAAAAAGTGGAAACGATTCTGGAATCGTCTGGCGAAGTACCGTTTTTCACTTCTTACACTTTTAGTAAAGATGAATCGAAAATCCTATTGGCCACTGAAATCGAGTACATCTTCCGTAGGTCTACTTTGGGGGTCTTTTATGTCTACGATATCGGGACCAAATCTTTGGTACAGGTAGCACAAGAAAAAATTCAAGAACCTTTGTTGTCCCCTAGCGGAAAGCAAGTGGCCTATGTAAAGGATAACAACCTATACATTTTTGACATCGCCTCCCAACAAACCATGCAGGTGACGCGAGATGGCGTCTTGGGAAGCATTATTAATGGCGTGACCGATTGGGTATATGAGGAAGAGTTCGCTTTTGTACGTGCTTTTGATTGGAATAGTGATGGTACCCAGATAGCCTTTCTGCGATTTGACGAAAGTGAAGTGCCTCATTTTTCCATGGATGTGTATGGTAGTGATTTATATCCCTACGGACATGAGTTCAAATACCCCAAAGCCGGTGAGAAGAATGCTGAGGTTTCCCTACACATTTATGATGCCACAAAGGCTAGTTTACAAAAAGTGGACTTGGGAGCAGACGGGTACTACATTCCTAGAATCAAATGGATGAACCATCCCGATTATTTGAGCGTTCAGGTATTGAATCGACATCAAAACGACTTAAAATTACAATCCGTTAATGCCAAGACTTTCGAAGTCAATACCCTGTTGGAAGAAAAAGACGCCGCTTATGTGGATGTCAAAGATGACCTTACGTTTTTGGCTGACGATAGCTTTATCTGGACCAGTGAACGAGATGGGTTTAATCACATCTACCTATATAACGAGGATGGAAAGCTGATGAACCAAATTACCAAAGGGCCCTGGGAAGTAACCCATTATTATGGCTATGACCAAAAGGAAGATAAAATCTACTACCAGTCTTCTGAGCGTGGGTCCATTTACCGAGATGTATACAACATAGGCTCCAACGGGAAGCGCAAAAAGCAGTTAACCAACCAAAAGGGTACAAATCGTGCAGATTTTAGTGCAGACTATACCTATTTCATCAATACATTTTCCAGTGCCACCATGCCGTATCAGTATACCCTGCATGAAGCTTTGACTGGAAAACAATTACAGAAAATAAGAGATAATGCTTCTTTGGATGCCAAGTTGGAAACGTTTGAATTAAGCCCCAAAGAGTTTTCTACTATCTCTGTGAATGGCGAAGAACTCAACATGTACA
Source organism: Bacteroidota bacterium (assembly GCA_038530835.1). GTDB lineage: Bacteria > Bacteroidota > Bacteroidia > Flavobacteriales > Flavobacteriaceae > Flagellimonas. The sequence goes on from JBCBCH010000471.1 coordinate 1,589, forward strand.
TGATTAAGCCGGTGGATTTTGATGAATCCAAGAAATACCCCCTTTTCATGTTCCAATATAGTGGCCCAGGTTCCCAACAAGTGGCGGATCGTTGGTTTGGTGCCAATGACTACTGGCATCAAATGTTGGTGTCACAGGGCTATATTGTGGCCTGTGTGGATGGGCGTGGTACTGGACTCAAAGGAAGAGACTTTAAAAAGGTAACCCAAAAGGAACTGGGCAAATACGAGGTAGAAGACCAAATTGCTGCAGCAAAACAACTCAGCGAACTTCCTTATATTGATGAAAATCGTACCGGAATTTGGGGTTGGAGTTATGGCGGATTCATGTCCACCAACTGTTTGTTAAAAGGAAACGATGTGTTTGAAATGGCGATTGCTGTGGCTCCCGTAACGTCATGGCGTTTCTATGATACCATTTACACCGAACGCTACATGCAAACCCCACAAGAAAATGCCTCAGGGTATGATGAGAATTCCCCTTTGAATTACCCAGATTTGCTCAAGGGGAAATATCTGGTAGTGCACGGCTCTGGTGACGATAATGTGCACGTACAAAACACCATGCGCATGATTGAAGCCTTGGTGCAAGCCAACAAACCCTTTGATTGGGCCATTTATCCTGACCGTAACCACGGTATTTATGGGGGTAACACACGGTTACATCTATATACCAAAATGACCGAATTTGTAAAGAATAATCTATAACTAACCCATAAATTATGTCTGATACCATAC
>JBCBCH010000472.1:0-2312 GCA_038530835.1 Bacteroidota bacterium
CCTCGAAAAATTCCGATTCAGGATAGGTGTTGATAAAGGTTTGCAATTTGGACAAGGCCTTATCGGTGTCAGTCTGGTCCAAGGAATATCTTGGTGAAAGGTAATAGTAACTTTTTGCACCCAAGAAAGAAGCTTCTTGGATTTTATCACTCTTCGGATAGGATTTTACGAAACGCTCAAATTGATATCCAGACAAGTAAAAATCCTCGTTTTTAAAATAAGTGTCAGCGTAGAAAAACATCACTCGTTCTCCTTGGGGTTTACCAACATATCGTGGGGCGATTTGCTCAAACAACCTTTGCGCACGTTTATAATCCCCTTCATTGTAATACCTTTCCGCTAATTCATATTTGGCTTTCACATCGTCCTCTTTGAGTACTTTTTGGTATTCACTACAAGAGAAGGTAATGGCGCCAACGAGAATTATGAGGCTAAGTTGTATTGCTTTCTTCCAAAACATTTTGCAAAAATAGAAATTCCAGTGGATTATGGAATGTATTACACCTCCAAATTTAAAGGGATAGTGGTCCGCTCAAACGATTTTAAAGAAGCTTTAACCTTTTTAAGAGGCCAAGTCTACAGCAAAATGCTGTTCCATAAAGCCCGAAATGCGTTGCGTAAGGTTTTCAGAGGCTTGAATCAAGGGCAGACGAACCCCAGCGTGCATCAAGCTTTGCTGGGCCAGTACGGTTTTGATGCCAGCAGGATTGCCTTCTTCGAATATCATACGCATCAAAGGACTCAATTGATGATGTATGGCATAGGCTTCTGCTGTGGCATTTTGTAATCCCAACCGAATCATTTCAGAAAAAGCATTGGGCACACCCTGTCCCAAAACGGAAATAACACCTGCTCCACCGGCGAGAACGGTAGGAAGGGCTGTAAAGTCATCTCCGGAGATAACCATGAAACCTTCTGGTTTGTTGCGGATGAGCTCCGAAACTTGAACCATATCCCCACAAGCTTCTTTCAAGCCAATAATATTGCTTTGGGTTCGCGCCAAGCGAACGACCGTATCGGGCAACATGTTGCTTCCCGTGCGAGAAGGCACATTGTACATGATAATGGGCAATGGGGATACGCCCGCTACCGCTCCAAAATGTTGGAAAATGCCTTCTTGGGTCGGTTTGCTGTAGTAAGGTGATACGGAAAGTATACCGTCATAACCTGCCAAATCCGTGTTTTGGACCTGCTGGCAAACCAATCGGGTGTTATTACCGCCAATACCCAAAACCAAAGGTTTACGATTCCGATTGATTTCGCGAATGGCCCTTGCTACCTGCTGTTTTTCTTGCGCATCCAGTGTCGCAGTTTCTGCAGTGGTACCCAAAGCTACTAGGTAATCCACGCCTCCTTGGATGCAATGTTCCACTACCTCCTCCAGAGCCGTAAAGTCGATTTCCTGATTTTCGTCAAAAGGGGTTACCAACGCAACACCCGTACCCATAAACTGTTCCATTATAACTCGTTAAGAACGGTTAAATACTTTTTCAATTCAGCTTTGAATACGTTGAAGTTTTGAAAGGGTGTATGTAAGATAAGGTCGTTGAATTTGGTGTCAACAGCGCCAAAGCCTACCTTGAGCCGCGCCATGGTTTTAATGGACAACAACTTCATCAACAGATTATCCTCTTCGTAATAATTGATGAGCATATCGTATTCCCTTCCCAAAAATTCAAGAACGTATCCATTTTCAATTTCTCCTTTCCAACCCAAGTCTTTATCTGAAAAAATCTGGATGGCATAGGGCGAGTTGTTATCAAAGTCGCGACGGTATCCAATAATCTTTATGGCATTCGGTCTCAGGGAAAACTCCTCAATGAGTTCGTAGAAAATATCTGGTTTTGAAAACCTATCGGTATCCACAATACAACCGATACTAGTAATTCCCTTTTCCCTATCTACCTGAACCGGTGGTTTTTCCAACGCTTCCTGTAGATATTTCAATCCCGATTTAACCTTAAATTTATCTTGGATTCCTCTGAAAAGCATATTTTTCGGCCTTTGTGCAAAGGTAAAATTTCTCCTAAGATAACATTACAAAGATAGCTTTCGTGAGTTATTCAAAAATTCAACAATTTGTTATAATTACAACACTGTTATTCGGCTTGAGCTGTAAGCAGGAGAAAACACAACTTCAAGATATTGCTGGAAAGCAAGTTGTCATTGATTCCACGAATGTGGCTGTAGATTCTATTCGAAAATGGATTACACCCTATAAAAAAAGCGTGGATGATGTTTTGGATGCACCCCTCGCCTACTCCCCAAGAGCTTTATCCAAGAATGATGGCGCCAAAAATACCTCAATGGGG
>JBCBCH010000473.1:0-2311 GCA_038530835.1 Bacteroidota bacterium
TGAGCATTCTCCGGCGATGGAGGCGGGATTGCAAGTCAATGATGAGATCACTGGGGTCAATGGAAAACCGGCAAGCCATTTTTCTTTAGTGGAGTTGAGAGAGATGCTCTGTGAAGACGGAGAAATATTGGAGTTGGAAGTGAGCTCGGGAGGGGCGAAGAAAACGATTGCTCTCGAACTCAAGGAAGTGATCTAATACAACATCATCTTCACGAAGAATAAGGCACCAATGGGTGCCTTTTTTGTTTTATAACGATTCGTTATGTATTCAATTAAAAACATAAATAAAAATATATGAATCAAATAGTTCAACTTTGCCCTCAAAATATTGAACATGGAGAATAAATATTCCATTCCGGTACAGGAAAGAACCAAAAGAAACAAAGTAAAATGGTCCGCTTACAAAATACATGTGCGCAAGGCACTTCTGTTAGGAGGACTTGTTTTTTTCATTGTGCTATCCCTTCAAAATGACTTCCTTTTTGTTGACCAACTTCTCTTGGCCGGAGGTATTGTATTTATGTTGATAATTGGAGCTGTAATGGCCAAAAATGAAAATTATTAAGAACCAAATAAAAACTTATGGAAACCACTATTAAAACAGAACAAAAAATACAGTTGGTACACGGTTCCTTCACTGCGTCGGAAGCTTGCGATGTGGTAACGGCTTTGTTGAACGAGAAAATCAACTTTCACAAGCTACAACGGTTGTCGTGGTGTGAAGGTGACATGGATGCCAACACAAAATATCCGGACGAACGTATCGCCGAGCTTGAAAAAGAAAAAGAAATTGCCCGAGAATTCATCAACAGCCTTCGATATGAGGGAAAACGATTGAAGATTGAAGGCACCTTGAACATCACTTTGGAAGAATAATTCTGCATGGATCTTCATCTACTCGTCGACAATTTGACCAACCCTGCCTTGCTCTTCTTTTTTCTGGGCATTATCGCTGTCCAGCTGAAAAGTGATTTGAGCATTCCCGAAAACTCATCCAAATTCATATCGCTTTACCTACTTTTTGCTATCGGTTTCAAAGGGGGTATGGAACTGGCCCACAGCGACTTCAATATGGAAATTGTGTGGTCGCTTTTCTTTGGGATTTTCTTGGCCGTATCGGTACCGGTATTTGCCTACTTCATTTTAAGGCGCAAATTTAGTGTCGAGAATTCAGGAGCTATCGCTGCTGCGTACGGTTCCGTAAGCGCCGTGACGTTTGTAACCGCCATCTCCTTTTTGGAAATGGAGACCATCAACTTTGGAGGCCACATGGTTGCAGTTATGGCTCTCATGGAAGCACCCTCCATCATTGTCGGTGTGTTGTTGATGGCGCTTTTCACCAAACAAAAAACAGAAAAAAACAATATTGGGAAGGTTTTGCACCATTCTTTGACCAATGGCAGCGTCCTCCTTATTTTGGGTAGCCTGGCCATTGGATTCTTCGCGAATGAACAGCAGGCAGAGGGCATCAAACCCTTTACTACGGATATCTTCAAAGGGTTCCTAGCGGTCTTTTTGTTGGACATGGGAATTACCAGTGGGCGAAAACTGGGCGATTTCATCCGCAAAGGAAAGTTTGCGCTATTCTTTTCGGTCGGACTCCCTATAATCAATGGTTGTTTGGTAGCATGGCTCAGCCAATTCATCACCGATAGCGTAGGGAATCGTTTCCTTTTCGCCATTCTTGCGGCCAGTGCCTCTTATATCGCTGTTCCTGCTGCCATGCGGATTGCAGCTCCCAAAGCAAACCCAAGTTTGTATGTTCCCATGGCCCTGGCCATTACATTCCCATTTAATATCACGTTGGGGATGCCCTTGTATTTGTTTATGATTCAAAGTTTTTAAATCCAAACCTAGCTGATATGAGACTTAAGAAAATACGTCCGGTTATGTTCCCCAATCACAACGAACATTCCAACATGGCCCCTTTGCCCTTTTCACCAAAAAAAGTAAAATTAGGAGCCGCTTTCAAAATTGGGCGTCCAGCAAACGCTTCATATCTTTTTCTGGAAAACAGTCTTCCCAAGGTAAATCCAAATCGAAAAATCATGATTCCCGTAAACCGTTTGGTAGACCAAGTGGTGACCATCATCGGTATTGTGGAACGGGCCAATCAGAAAAAAACCGCCATTCTGCAACGCATGGATAAAAATCAATTTTGCGAAGGTCAGCAAAAAATATATGCTGATGTGGAAAATGCAGTAATTGCCCAAGAACTCATCGCCCTATAAATTCTGGATTTGTGTACTTTTAAGTACAAACAAATCTTAATGGATAAACATCGTTGTGGCTGGTGCCTAGGGGACCCCTT
>JBCBCH010000474.1:0-2309 GCA_038530835.1 Bacteroidota bacterium
CCCTTAAGGCGTTCGAAACCTATGGCATGACCGAAACCATAACCCATATCGCTTTTCGGTCGTTAAATGGACAGACTGAAAAAGTGTTCCAAACCCTACCCCAAGTTACCGTGTCTGCTGATGCTAGGGGATGTCTCGTAATCAATGCTCCAAGAATTTCATCAGAGCTTATTGTTACAAATGATTTGGTCGAGTTGGTTTCGGAGAATCAATTTAAATGGCTTGGACGGATAGATTCGGTAATCAATTCTGGTGGTGTAAAAATCATTCCAGAGAAAGTTGAATCGACCCTGGCGAACCATTTGACGCAACGGTTTTTTATAACTGGAGTTCCGGACCCCACGCTTGGACAAAAAGTAGTTTTGGTGGTTGAAGGCGCAGCTTTAAGCGATAAGCAATCAGAACACTTGAAAAGTAGTTTCCAAAAGCTTGAAAAGTTTGAACGTCCCAAGGATATTGTCTTTGTTCCTAAGTTTTTGGAAACAGGAACAGGAAAAGTGCAACGTTCCCAAACGTTGGATTTGATTTAAACGCGACTCCATCCATATCAAGGAGTGGAAAAGGGGTATCCAAGTTATTTTGGAGCAGGTAGTTTTTTTGGTGAAAGTGGATTGATGCATGTAAACGGAAGGCGAACTCGGTGCGTGACCATTCCAAGAATTAAGGAATATTTAGGAAATTAAAATTGGTTAAAACGCTGCTGTGCAATAACTTGAAAAGGAGTTAGTACGTAATTTCCTTAATTTATTCACAGCTATGAAAAAATATTTCCTTCTATTAATAATATTATCCTCCACCATCGCTTTTGCAGATAGCCGTAAGGTTTTTGGCACAATCACTGATGGGGTAGACCCGCTTGAGGAAGTGGTGGTCAAAGTGTTGGATACCGACCAAAAAGTACTTACTACAACTACGGGTAAGTACGAGATTCAGGCATCTGAAGGTCAAATTATAGAGTACACCCATCCCGCAATGAAAACCATCCGAATTCGTGTTGAAGATGTTACACGCGTTTTGAACATTAAGATGTACTACGACGCCGAACAGTTGGATGAAGTGGTATTGGAAGAACGGCTTAAGGAGAAGAATTACACCAAATATTTGGAGACGCAGTATTTCAAGAATCCTAACGTTATTTATACCATTAATGGATACATAGACGCTACGGTCTCAGCAGCGTATATCCAAGTGGTTTCCGGAAATAGGGTTGGACCTAGAGGGTTATGTTTTCTGGCACTGCTGGAATCCCGTTTCCCTAATCTTAATGTAACCGGAAATTGTGTAACCGGAAATGCTAGGGTTACCAGTGGACGAACTACAGGTTTGAACAATGTGCAACGTTATGATGATTATGCCGGTAATCAGATTGTTTTTGGTCAAAATGATGTGATTTTTGATGTGGATGGTCAAATATTTCAAGACCCACCCGTTTGGTTGTTGTCCTCCGATATTGAAAAAATAGCTTTGATAAATGGACGTCCTGGAGCTGCGTTTTACAGCAACTTTGGCGCTAGTGCCGTGGTTATTGTCAATACGGTGCAGTCCATTCCATTATCCCTCAAAAATGGCAATATGGAGTACAAGGACACCAAAATGGTGTTCGCAGTGTTGGATAAAAAAGAAGTTTCCAAAAGCTGGCCTACCTATTTGAAACAGCTTCATGAAGCAAATTCCCTGAAAGACGCTAAGGCGGTTTATCAAAAGTTTTACAAGACGTACGCAAGCTCACCTGATTTTATTTTGGACAGTTATCGATTCTTTTACGATTCTTGGTTCAAAGACGATTTCGCAGATGAAATCATTGAGAAGAATTACTATCGCTTACAGACCAACCCTGTGCAACTAAAGGCTTTGGCGTACGTATATGATGCCCAGAAGCGTTTTGATAAATCCAATGAGTTGTATCGCGAGGTGTTCCAGTTACGACCTAACTATGTGCAGAGCTATCATGATTTGGCCCATAGCTATGTCAATATCAACAAACCCAAAAAAGCACTTTCCATCTACGAACGATTCAATTATTTGATTGAAGAGGGCTTTATTCGAACGGATAATCTGGGCTTTACCCCAATTATCAAAAAGGATTACGAAAATTTGGTATTGTCCATTGATGAGGGGGCTATAGCCCTTGACGAAGAGCAAGCCAAGTTGAAAGGTAAAACGAGAATAACTTTTGAGTGGAGTGACAGTGAAACCGAATTTGAAATGAGTTTCATCAATGCGGACAAGCACTTCAGTAAAATGAATTATAGCCTGCAAGAGAACATGGATAAGGTTTCACGTGCCAAAGACCATGGCTACAGCATTTT
>JBCBCH010000475.1:0-2308 GCA_038530835.1 Bacteroidota bacterium
CGATTGCCATTACCAAAACTGCTGCGAATCCAAATAGTTGTTTCATAATCCTAAGTATTAATTTGATTTGATTAGTTTCTGGGTCAAAACTACTCTGGGCACTTAGGGTAAGAGGTTATTATTGAATTTTGAAAGTAAAAACCGTTAAATTCAGGGTGTTTTGTTGAATTCTGTGAGAATTGGGTTAATCCAACACGCCTACGGCACTTTTGGAGAGCTGCTGTTTCAGGCCGTCAATGCGTTCCTTGTATTTTTTGGAAAACGGAATTTCACGGTCTTTGTTGTTTTTGAGCGTTAGAATGTTTTTGCCGTAATTGATGCGCGATACGTAACGGCTGTTGAGTATGTAGCTCTGGTGGATGCGGATGAAATTCTCGGGCAGCATGTCCTCAAAAGACTTCAAGGTTTTGTAGGCACTTACCACCTTGCCACTGTGCATAAAGAAATCGGTGGTATTGTTATCCGATTTAAGGTAGAGGATATCCTTTGTATCCAAATAACGGTAATCGTTGTACGATTTCAAGCAAATGGTAGCAGGTTTGGCATCTTTTGGATGCTGCCGGCGCAATCGGAAAATACTCTTACGAATGTCGAATTCGTTGTGGGGCAAAATCCAATAGTCGAAAAAACCACTTTTAATCGCGTTGTATGCATATTTTTTAGAAGAGGAATACCCTATTATAATAGGTAAGGTATCCATGTATTGGTGCAGTTCGGTTACCATTTGAAAGTATGACAACCCATCCTCGTTCAAATTTATGAGGATGACATCTGGAGAATACTTTAAAATGACATGCAAGCCATTGATGGCATCTGAAGCATTTTCGGCACAAACAAAATCGGCATACTCTTCAAGAAAAACTTGTATTTGCAATTTTGACTTGGCGTCAGAGTCTATTATAGTGTAGGTATAATCCATTGTAACTAGCTGGGTGCAAGTTACTAACGGGTAAAACAAACCCATTGCAGTTTTCCCTTAAAAAAACTATGGATAATCCGTAATTCATCCAAAATACATGTTAAAAAACCATTACTTTCTTACAAAATCAGTTTTCTCCTACAAATTCATAGGCGCCCAAGTCGGGAAGTATTGTACGATTTCTTTCTAAGATGTCGAACAAGACGGGGTTCAGGGTTTCGAAAAAACCAGCATCAATGGCAGGGGAATTTTCCTGAATTTCAAACTCATTCGTGCCGGGTGAGGCAAATTCCAAATCCACATTTTGTAAAATCTGATTGTAGCGAAGCGGGTTATCAAAATCATAAAGCGGTTCGTTTTCAAAACCATTTTCTGGAAATTTCAGTGCTACATGGTCAAATCGAAACGTAAAAGCCGCCGAAGGGTTTTCCATCAATTGTAACTCTTGCGATAAACTCCCGTCGATGATGCAGTTTATAAAACTGGCTTCTTCCAAAGCGTTCACCAAACCATCGGTTTGGATAAGACTCTCGTTTGAAATTACTAATGTGGGATTCGAACGCATTCGCCTTGGCGCGTAGTTGGCCAGGGTGCAATGTTTGAATTGATATGCCCCACCAGATTCCAAGAAAACGGAAACACCATTAGCGCCCCCAAAAACGCTATTTCGAGCCAAGATTCGTGCTGCACGAGCGTACAAGTTTTCTTGGGAGCTGTTCAGTATTTGACTTTCTTGAAGGGTAAGGGTACTATTTGTGTTTTCGGGGTCACCTTCTACCAAAAGGCCAATGGTCGCATTTTTTAAGGTCAAGTTTTTGATTTGGTTGCCTACGCTTCCTTCTCGAAACCAAATGGCACCCCATTGCCCGGATTCGTTTTCGAAGTCAGGTTCCAATCGGTCGCCTTCAAATACAACCTCGTTTTCCTGTATTTCGGGGTCTTCACTCGCGGCACCGTTGATTTGCAAGCTTCCCCCGGCCTCTACCAATATTCCGGAATCATTGTGGAAATGTACTCGAGTACCAGGGGCCATTTGAAGGGTTTTGCCCTCTTCCACCGCGGCGTAGCCATAAATCACATATGGTTTTTCGTTGGTGAAGTTCAGTTCTTCATCCGTAAGGTAAAATCCGCTGATTCGAATTTCATTGCCTTCTTCATCCAAACCAATAGGGAGGGTTTCTTGTGTTCCATCGGATTGTGTGGCCGGATATAGAAAAATGGCATCTTTTACTAAAGTGACAAGCGGTATTCTTTGGGTATTGGCACCTTCTCCAAAGGCGATGAAATCCGTGTTCAAAAACTCTGCATTTCCATCGGATGGGGTAGGTGCGGTAATTTCTATAAAAACAAACAAGCTGTCTTGCGCCAACAACGGAATGTCCCGAAAGG
>JBCBCH010000476.1:0-2284 GCA_038530835.1 Bacteroidota bacterium
TTTCCTTTGGGACCAAGGCGTAGGTATAGGTCTTTTCAGCCCCAGACCAAGGGGAATTCACTTCGATTACCGTAAAATCTGAAAACCTTTCTATAGAAAAGCCCGAGGCATACGAAAGCGGGTTTTCATAACTGGTTTGTTCAACAAGCCTCGTGTTGTTTTTTGGCTTACAGCTGAGCACGATAAGCGCGGTGAGCACCAAAAATACTTTTAAAACATCTACGGTCTTTACCATGAAACCAAAAGTAAGCTTATTTGATTTTTGGGAGAAAAGATTAAACAGAATCCTTATTTTCGTGCAGAATTTTGGTTCGCTTGATGCTACGTCAAGGGATTAAAAGGGAATTTGGTGCAAAACCAAAGCTGTTCCCGCAACTGTAAGTTCATCGTATGTTTCAAACATACTTTCTTTCTTCATGAAATGGTTGAATTTCTTCATGCCACTGTTCGAAAGAATGGGAAGGTAAATTCAACCGGACAAGCCAGGAGACCTGCCAAATTCAACAAAACTTAAAACCTTCGGGATAAGGGTTTACGGTTATGAGCATAAGATACCTTCTAATAACATTGGGATGTATAATCCCTTGCAGTGCAGTTATTGCACAAGAACTTCCCATCCAAAATTTGGATGAGGTGGTAGTTTCCGACACCCGTCTCCGGCGATACGCTGACGGATATAAAGTCACGGAATTAAAGGACAGCACCATACAACGCAATGGTGTTTTTATTACTTCCCTACTCCGGTTCAACAGCAACATATATTTTAAGGAAAATGGATTGGGGATGGTATCCTCACCTGCTTTTCGGGGAACAAATGCATCGCACACAGCAGTGGTTTGGAACGGAATCAACATCAACTCCCAGCTCAATGGTCAAGTCGATTTCAATACGATTAATCCGTTGAATTATAGTTCGGTAGCCATCCGAAGTGGTGGAGGAAGTGTACAGTTTGGTACTGGGGCTATCGGGGGAACGGTTCATTTGAACAATGATTTGAAGTTTGAAAAGCATTTCAAGCATCAGGTGGTTTCAGGCTATGGCAGTTTTGATACGCGTAGTGTGAATTACAGCAACAGTTTTGGCACTGGAAAATGGTCTTCAAGTTTTGGCTTGAATTATAATAGTTCCGACAACGATTACGTATTTCTTGAAACGGATGAAAGAAACACCAACGGGGAGTTTGAGCACTTGAATTTCAACTTCAACGCGGGTTATCTTTTGGATGATGACCAAGTACTCCGATTGTATCATCAAAGTTTTATTGGAGACCGAAACCTTTCTGGAACCTTGGTTGCTCCCGGGCGCAGCAGATATGAAGACAATCAGCATAGAACACAATTGGAATGGTCAAAACTGAGAAATAAGGCGACGCATAGTATAAAAGCTGCCCATTTGTATGACGCTTTTAAATATTTTGAAAATAAAGATTCCGATTTCTTTTCTGAAGGAAGGGTTACGACTTTGTTGGCAAGATACTCGCTTGATGTTGAACTTTCAGAAGCCTTTAGGCTGAACTCCTTTTTGGAATACAACAACTTTACTAGTAGCGGGAGTAATTTTGGCGCTCCAAACCGGAATGACATTGCGGTTACTGCTTTGCTGAAGCACAAAGTGACAGAAAAGCTCCGCTACAATGTTAGCGCACGACAGGATTTCTCATCTGATTTTTCTAGTCCAGTGGTCTTTTCTGTAGACGGCAGTTATGATTTCGGGAAAGCATATAAACTATTATTGAACGCTTCCAGAAATTTTCGATTACCCACATTTAATGACTTATACTGGCAACCAGGAGGGAATTTGGATTTGCGTCCGGAACAGTCCTATCAGGTGGACTTAGGACACCAATTTACTTGGAATACATTCTCAACAAGACTGAATACTTACTACATCGCCACCGAAGACATGATTCGTTGGTTACCCAATTTAACCGGAACTTGGTCCCCCATCAACATGGATGATGTCCAAATTTACGGCGCAGAAGTAGAGCTTGGTTATAAACAAGCCTTAGGAAAAAAACAGGAAATTGATTTTAGGGCGAACTATACCTACACGGTTTCAGAGGATAAGGCTACCGGGGAACAATTGATATACGTGCCCTTCCATAGGGGAAACGCCTCTGTAGCATACCATTTCGGTAATTTCGGAACTTTTTACCAGTATTTGTACAATGGTTCTGTCCGAATCATTGGGGGTGAACTAGAAGGTTTCCAAGTGGCCAATGCCGGAGTTACCTATGCGCTTAAAACTTCAGGAAAACTCCAATATCGCCTAGGCCTAACGGTGA
>JBCBCH010000477.1:0-2276 GCA_038530835.1 Bacteroidota bacterium
AATGTGTTTTGGCCAACTGGTTAATCTTCTTATTAAACAACAACGGATTATCATCGGGTACATAAAGCGCCTGCTGTGGTTCGAAGGCCGTAACATTTTGCTTCATTTCTTTTTGCTCCAACGAACGGACGTAGGGCGGGTTGGATACTATCAAGTCAAAAGTCCTGTCAAGTTGCAAACTTGCGTCCAAAACATCTGCTTGTTGAAAGGACACTTCAACCTGATGCGAATTGGCATTTTCTTGGGCCACCTTTATCGCTTCTTTGGAGACATCCAATGCACTTAGTTGGGCATTGGGAAGGTTTTTCGCCAAAGAAACCGAAATGCATCCGCTACCCGTGCCTACATCCAAAATCTTGATGGTTTCGTTTGAATTGGCCTTTACTGCTTCCAATATCCATCGTACCAATTCTTCAGTCTCGGGTCTAGGTATAAGCACCGATGGGTTTACCTTGAGGGACAAACCCATAAACTCCACTTCCCCTAAAATGTATTGGATGGGTTCATGGATTTTGAGTTTAGCCAAGGTTTCAAAAAGTGGCGTTTCTTCAGCTTTGTTTAGGGTGTACTCAGGTTGTAATGCCAAAATAAAGCGTGGCAAATCTAGAAAGTGCTCTATAGACAAGAAAAAAAAGCTATCAATTTCTTCTGAGGGGTACAAGGAGGATAATTCCCTATGGAAAAAGGTTTTGATTTCTTTTAACTGCACCTCAAAACCGTTTTATCATCCATACCGGGCAAGAAAAATGCCCCGTGTCGCCCATGCGTTCTTCCAAATACTCAAAACCGTTTTTCTGATACAATTTTTGGGCTGCGATCATATTGGGCATGGTTTCCAAATAACAAGCCGTAAAACCAAATGCCTTTGCCGTATCCATACATTTCCGAATCATCTCAGAACCAATCCCCTTACCTCGCGCTTCCTTTAGAAAATACATTTTCTGCAGCTCACAAACCTTTCCATCGGCATGTTCCAAAGGGCCAATACCGGCACAGCCGATGATGGTTCCATTTTCTTCTACGACAAAATAGCTGTGGTTTTCTCTCTGATAAGCGCTGTACATGTCCTTCAAGGCTTCATCATGATAGGCCGAGCCCTCTATGGGCACTTCCATTTCAAGAATGACTTGGCGCACTAAGGCCGTAACGGCTTGGTTATCTTCAGGAGTAATTTCTCGTATGCGATAGGGCTCCATAGTGAGATGTAATGTCCTATTTTTGTCGGGTGAATATACACGAAAAATACATCCGTCGTTGTATTGATATTGCTAAAAATGGTATCGGGCCAGCGGCGCCAAATCCTTCTGTAGGTTGTGTCATTGTTTGTGAAGACCAAATTATTGGAGAAGGTTATACCAGTCCTTATGGCGGAGCGCATGCGGAAGTTAACGCCATTGCTTCGGTAAAGGATAAAACCCAGCTGGCCAAAGCACAGATTTATGTAACGCTGGAACCTTGTTCGCATTATGGAAAGACCCCACCGTGCGCCGACCTCATCACCAGTCATGGAATCCCCGAAGCATATATCGGTATAAAAGACCCTCACGAAAAAGTTGCCGGTCGGGGGATTAAAAAGTTGGAATCTGCTGGATGTAAAGTTACTTCTGGAATTTTGGAAAAAGAGTGCCGTGAACTCCATAAACGTTTTTTGACCTTTCATGAAAAGAAACGTCCATACATTATTTTGAAATGGGCACAAAGCAGGGATGGTTTTATCGCACCTATTCAGAATAAAAGAAATTCGAAAGCGCAACCCCATTGGATTTCCCATCCGCATAGTCGGCAACGTGTGCACCAATGGCGAGCTGAAGAACAGGCCATTTTAGTTGGGACGCAAACGGTAATTGCCGATAACCCCAAATTGAACACCCGATTGTGGGACGGAAAAGACCCCATCCGTATTTTCTTGGACCGAACTGGAAGGGTAACCCCGGATACACATATTTTGGACGGTAGCCAACGTACAATGGTTTTTACTGAAAATACGGTCAACACCTACAAAGAAACTGTGGAAACCATTGAAATTGATTTTTCGGAGAACATAGCCGCTCAAATTTGTGATGCCTTGTATGCCCGAAATATTTCCAGTTTGATTGTTGAAGGAGGCTTGCAAACCCTACAAACCTTTATTAATGCCAATGTATGGGATGAAGCACGCGTTTTTACAGGAAATCAAAATCTTGAGTCTGGTATTCCTGCGCCGAAACTGAAGGGTGTAAAATCCTATTCTGAGAAAATTCATAATGATACCTTAGACTATATACTTCCTTATGATT
>JBCBCH010000478.1:0-2266 GCA_038530835.1 Bacteroidota bacterium
TGGATTGGATGGCGCGACAGCTATGGCCAGTCTCCCTAAGTCACCCTCAGGAAGACTGGCCATAGCTGTCGCGCCATCCAATCCAAAAGTACTCTACACGGTTATTGAAGCCGAGAAAGATGAACGCAAAGGCATTTATCGGAGTGATGACGCTGGAGAAAACTGGGAACAACTCAATAATGACTTCGGTATCACGGTGAGACCTTTCTACTTTTCTAGGCTTACCGTTGACCCGAGGGATGAAAATGTTGTGGTAAAGGCTGGGTTCAGCGGTTCCATTTCAAGAGATGGCGGAAAAACGTTCAAAAACCTTGGAAGAATGCATTCCGACATTCATGATATGGTATTCAGCATCAAAGATTCCGATGTCATGTACGTTGGGACGGATGGCGGCGTCTACAGAACGTGGGATGGTGGAACGACCATGGAAATCGTACAAAACCTTCCTATTTCGCAGTTCTATCATATTAGCGTAGATGATGCAGAACCTTATAACGTATATGGTGGCCTACAAGACAATGGAAGCTGGTATGGCCCCTCGTCTTCTACTGGAGGTGTGGAAGCCCGGGACTGGAATTCCGTAGGATATGGAGACGGTTTTAGAGTGCTAAAGCACCCTACCAAGAACATTATTTATTCTGAGATGCAAGGTGCTGAAAACGTATGGCGCTATGACGCAGATAATCGTTTGGTGAAAACCATTGAGCCACTTCCCAAAAATGATGAAGTCAAACTTCGCTTTAATTGGAATCCACCTATGGCAGTGAGCGAGCATCAACCAGACCGTTTTTACATGGCAAGTCAATTTTTGCATCGTTCAGAGGATATGGGGGATACATGGGAAATCATTTCTCCAGACTTGACCACCAATGACCCAACCAAACAAAATCAAGAAGATTCCGGAGGACTCTCTATGGACAATTCAGGTGCGGAAAACCACACCACAATATTCACTATTACAGAATCTAGCCTGGATGAAAAAGTAATCTGGATAGGCACCGATGACGGAAACGTACAAGTCACCCAAGACGGCGGCAAGACATGGTCCAATACTACAGCGAATATCACGGGTCTGCCAAAGAATACTTGGTGCTATCACATCGAAGCTAGTGTGTTTGACAAGGGAACAGCTTATGCCGTTTTCGACGGACACACTCAAAATGACCAAAATCCCTATGCCTACAAAACCACTGATTTTGGTAAGACCTGGACCAGTATTGTTTCAGAGGGTGTAGAAGGGTTTGCCAGAAACATTCAAGAAGATTATGTAAACCCAGACTTGCTGTTTTTAGGAACCGAATTCGGGTTGTACATCACTATGGATGGTGGTAAAAATTGGAAGAAGTTTACCAACAACATGCCTGCGGTGGCGGTCCACTTTATTGATTTGCAGAAAACCACAAACGATTTGGTCATGGGTACCCACGGACGGGGCATCATTATCATTGACGATATTTCTCCGCTGCGTGAAATCAATGGAGAAGTATTGAATTCCAATGTCCATTTCTTTGCTTCCAAAGCGACCCCTATCAATGAAAAAGGTGGTTTTTCAGGCAGTTTCGGAAATGAAACCGAATTTGTAGGGCCTAGCAAAAGCACGGGAGTACAATTGAAGTACTTCTTGAAAAAGCGTCATACGTTCGGAAAAATGTCTTTGGACATCAAAGATGAACAAGGCAATATCGTCGCTGACCTCGCTCCCGGCAAAGCAAAAGGTATCAATATCGTGACTTGGAATGCCAACAGAAAACTTCCTAAAACCGCAAAAGGCAAAACCTTTGCTTTTGGAGGGTTTACTGCACCTAAAGTTCCTGCCGGAATGTACACGGCAATACTTAAGAAAGGCAAAGACACTTTTGAGCATCCCTTTGAATTGGTTTACGACCAGGCCAATCCGCTTTCAGCAGAGGAACGAAAAATCAAAAACGACATCACTACGCAACTGTATGACATGACACAGGACCTAGCGTATTTGATTTATGAGATGGATGAGATTATCCAAAGTGCAGAAAGCAATGGAAATACGAAGACCACTGAGAAGTTGAATTCTTTGAAAGAGACCTTGGTGATTACCACGGGAGATAACTACGTAGGTTCGGCTGAACCGCAATGGGAAACCAATGGCCAAGCTATATGGCAAAGTTGCTTCGAGTTATGACAAACCGACCGCTTCGGAGATGGAAAACCTAAAGGTGATTTCAACACGATTCGAAACGGCCAAAGCGGATTTCGCCAAAATCAAAAACAAGTATCTGAAGAAACAGCC
>JBCBCH010000479.1:0-2265 GCA_038530835.1 Bacteroidota bacterium
CGCTTTTACTGCGGAAGGAATGGCAATCAAAAGGGTAGTAAAGGTAAATACAGACCCCAAGAACGGATTCATCCCGCAGTAAAAGCGTTTAACTATATCACCACCCTTTGGAAAGGAAATCTCCAATTAAATCCAGGGATGCTGTTCTCGATTGGTTTGGTATCTACTTTTATTACTGGAGGTTTAACGGGTATTATCTTAGGGGATAGTACATTGGATATCAATGTCCACGATACCTACTTTGTGGTAGCACATTTCCATTTGGTGATGGGTATTTCGGCATTGTATGGTCTGTTTGCGGGCGTATACCATTGGTTCCCGAAGATGTTCCAGGGTAGAATGATGAACAAGAACCTCGGGTATGTCCACTTCTGGATTACGGCGATTTGTGCCTATGGAGTATTCTTCCCAATGCATTTTGTTGGTATGGCGGGTGTACCAAGAAGATATTATCAAAACACGGCTTTCCCTATGTTTGATGAGTTGACCAATGTGCAAATTTTGATGACGGTTTTCGCGCTTATTGCCGCCGCTGCACAATTGGTTTTTGTATACAACTTTGTCTACAGTATTTTTTACGGAAAAAGAGGGCCTCAAAATCCATGGAAGTCCAATACGTTGGAATGGACCGCTCCACAAGAGCATATTCACGGGAACTGGCCAGGTAAAATTCCAGAAGTACACCGTTGGGCTTACGATTATAGCAAGACCTATGAAAACGGCGAGTACATAATTCCCGGACAGGATTTCGTGCCGCAGAATATCCCACTTCAAGAAAATGAAGAGGAGTTGAACCATTAGGTTCATCATTCACATATAAAATTGTAAAACCCATCGGCAACGATGGGTTTTTTTATGGACGAGATGCCGAGTGTGTTTTGGTTCAATAATTGTGATATCTTTAAATAACCTTCAATAGCGAAAACGTGAAAACCTCATACCTACTTTTGGCGCTTTTACTGCCTCTGGTCACTTTCTCCCAACGCAAACCCAAAATAAAGGGTAGCCGAGTGGTTACCGAAGTAAAGGAAGAATTACCTCCTTTTAATGCCATTCAATTGAATAGTGATATGGACATTACACTGAAAAAGTCCTTCGGACCGGGGTATACCATCGTTGCGGATGACAATCTTATTGATATTTACAAGTTCAAGGTGGAGGATAGCACCTTGGTCATTTCCTCTTTTTATGATGTTTCTTCAAAAAAACAGCTTGAAATCACCGTGGAATATGTTGAACTCTCGGCCTTGTCGGTCAAAGAAGGTAGTGTGGTTTCTAAGGAACAAATCTCCTCAGATGCCCTATTTATAGATGCCTTTGGGGCTTCAAGGTTGGATTTGCAAGTGAGTGCTGGAGTGGCAGATATCAATTTGGAAGATAACGTCAAAGCGGACTTTAATCTTGATGTCGATTCATTGAATGTACGATTGGCTAAACGGGCAGAGTCCTACATATACGCGGTTACTGAATCGAATACGGTTTCGTTAGAGGCCAATAGCAGTTTAACCTTGCAAGGCACCTCAGATAGAATGGCACTTGAGGTAACAGGCAACGCGAAATACAAGGGGGAAAAGATGGAGGCGGGTTCCGTTCAAGTAATGATGGACAACGATGCGCAAGTGCGACTTTATGCCTTTCGGGAATTGGTTTTGTCGTCCAAGGGAAATGCCCGAATGCTGCTTTATGGAAACCCTAAAATCACCATTGAAGAATTTCTGAATACCTCCCAACTTTTGAAGAAAGATTCGGATTGACTATCGCGCAATTGGCGCGGTCATACAATGGTCTGGAATTCCAAACCCATCTACCAATACCCCTATATGAGGTCGCAACTCGGTGCACAAGCGTTCGACCCGTTGTCGGATTGCTTTGGATTTGCTACTGCCAATGTAGCCCTGTTCCAAGAACCATCTGGCATCCTCGTTTATGTGGTGCAAAGCAAACAAACAGCCTAGTTTGGCGAACAAAGCCTTGTACTCTGGGTCTCTAATCGTCTCGCAAAATTCCATAAAAATGGAATAGGCCAACTCAATACTATATGCTTTGCCCAGAGTAATCAGATGCGTTTGTACTTTCAAGAACGCTTGATAAGCGGGAATTCCTTTCTTGATGTAATCCCGAATACGCATGGCCAATGTGTACGTCAGTCTGCGAGTGCGATAGTCAAAAGCGTGCTTATGGAATTTCGGATTGTATAAATGGTCTGCATCCACCTTATTGGCATACATCGGATTAATGGTATTCAATTTATCCGATAACTGTGAC
>JBCBCH010000480.1:0-2265 GCA_038530835.1 Bacteroidota bacterium
CAAATCTCCAGCTGGAGATTTGTTCCGGATGTATACCAAGTATTGCGAAGGCAAAGGCTGGAAAACCAATATCATTGACCTGAATGAGGGAACCAGCGGTGGATACAAAGAGATTCACTTCGAAGTGAGCGGAGAGGATGTTTATGGTACTTTGAAATTCGAGGCCGGGGTGCACCGTGTACAACGGGTTCCGCAAACGGAGACCCAGGGTAGGGTGCATACCAGTGCTGCTACGGTAATGGTGATTCCCGAAGCTGAAGATTTTGATGTTCAAATCGACCCGAAAGATGTCCGGATTGATTATTTCTGCTCATCAGGACCGGGTGGTCAATCGGTGAATACCACCTATTCCGCGGTACGATTGACACACGTGCCTACAGGCTTGGTAGCACAGTGTCAAGACCAAAAATCCCAGCACAAGAACAAGGAAAAAGCTTTTAAAGTTTTGCGAAGTCGGTTGTATGATTTGGAGCTAGCGAAAAAGCAGGAGGAAGATGCCGCCAAACGAAATTCCCAGGTGAGTAGTGGGGATAGGTCTGCTAAAATTCGCACCTACAATTATCCACAAGGGCGGGTAACTGACCATAGAATTGGTCTTACGCTTTATGATTTGCAGAATATCATCAATGGTGATGTCCAAAAAATCATTGACGAGCTGATGTTGGTTGAAAATACCGAAAAACTAAAAGAGGCTTCCGAGATTTTCTAAGTATGACCACAGACGCTTTAGTGCAACAAATTAGGTCCAAAAAGTCCTTTTTATGCGTAGGACTGGATACTGACCTTGATAAGATTCCACCGCATTTGTTGAAACAAGATGACCCTATCTTTGAGTTCAATAAAGCCATTATCGATGCCACCAACGACCTCTGTGTAGCATATAAACCCAATACCGCTTTTTATGAAGCTTACGGGACCAAAGGATGGCATTCTTTGGAAAAGACCATTGACTATATCAATACCAATTATCCAGAACAATTCACCATTGCGGATGCGAAACGCGGAGATATTGGTAACACGGCATCTCGATACGCGAAGTCGTTTTTTGAGACATTGGCTTTCGATTCGATAACTGTGGCACCCTATATGGGAAAGGATTCGGTGGAGCCTTTTTTGGATTTTCCCAATAAACATGCCATCGTTTTGGCGCTTACCTCCAATGCTGGGGCATATGACTTTCAAACCAAGCTTTTGGAAGAGGAAGCCTTGTACAAATCGGTTATTCGAACCTGTTTGGAATATCAAAACGCACAAAATTTGATGTTCGTTGTAGGTGCTACAAAAGCTTCTTTTTTAAGTGAGATTAGGGAAATTGCGCCTGACAATTTTTTCTTGGTGCCCGGAGTAGGAGCACAAGGCGGAAGTTTAGCAGAGGTATGCCAGTATGGATTAAACAAAAATGTTGGTCTATTGGTAAATTCTTCCCGCGGGATTATCTATGCCTCTAACAAAGAAGATTTTGACCAAAAGGCAAGGGAATCTGCGCTGGCCATTCAGCGAGAAATCAGTGAAATATTGGGTTCGAAGCAGTTGGCTTAGGCCAAGCTTTCCAACACCTTTTTGATTTGTTCGGCTTTTCTGTTGAAAAACTCACCCAAATTAGGATTCAATTGTGACTCGCTCGCTTTTTGTAGAAAGCTCGCATATCTAACTTCCAAGGTAGAAATGGCATGATTGCCACTTGTAATAGGTGTTACCGCTCCGACTTTGCAATACTGTTTCTGCATCTTCATAAGATTTGTTCCAACAAATATACGTTCGGAAAGCGGATTTGGATTAGGGGAGATGCTTGTATACATCTAGAAATCAGGTACTTTATCTAAAATTTAACGCTCAGTAAGCCTATGCAGGATTTTTTTAGAAAAACATTAGAGAAAAATTAACGTACTTTAACGGCTCGCGAGATGCTGCATTATACCACATATCACCATAAAACCAGCAAGGACTGGGTCACCTTTGTGCATGGCGCAGGAGGGAGCTCTACCATTTGGTTCAAGCAGCTGCGCGATTTCAAAAAGCATTTCAACATTTTGCTGTTGGATTTAAGGGGGCATGGCAACTCCAAACCAAATTTGAAGGATGCGTTTAGTGACCAGTACACGTTTGACTCCATTACGGAAGACATAGTGGAGGTAATGGACTACGAAAACATCAAGCAAAGCCATTTTATTGGGATTTCTTTGGGAACCATCCTGATTCATAATGGCCCCACCCATAATCATGCTTTTCACACGATTGGGATGATTTTCAGCCAGATTACGAATC
>JBCBCH010000481.1:0-2261 GCA_038530835.1 Bacteroidota bacterium
CTTCCAAAAGATTTTTGGCAATACCGTAAAGTGTAACGACTATCATGATAGCACACATAGAATCCAAACTAAAGTTTGGAATGAAAACTACCTTTTATGGTCATCCGTTGGAGTTTCCGCTAAATATCAAAAGAAACGTTTCATTGGATGGTCAGAGTCCAGCACTTCGGATGGGGTAAGACTTGGTTTGAATCATGCCATATATACTTATAAATCTCCCATAAGTCCATACAACGCGCATGACCCAAAACGTGTAATATTCAAATACAAAGGGGTAAACTACAACCAATATGGACAGGTAGTTACAAGCTATCCTATAAATTCGTCGGCATGGCCATTCCCACAAAATGCTACTTTGGGCGCCATTGAAATTTACATCTTTGGAGATGACAGATACTGGCCTTTAACTGGAAAAGACGCAAATAAATCCATCAACCAATTGTTGAGTCAAGCGAGAGGAGTTATACGGGGATTGTCGAATGACATGAACAACGACAAAGTGGGGATTCAAGTCGTGAAGTTCTTGCCCAACTCTTTCAGAATCACCCAAGCAGACGTGCTATTGAAGCACCGCTCGCAAGCCAAACGAACCTTAGACTTCAACTTTCTCCTAAAATTCAAATCAAGCACTTCCGATTGGTTTCAAACAGCTGTCAATCAACTTAATGCCGAAAAGTATGACAAAATTGAAATTGATATGTATGGTGCTGCCTTGCGAAATGGAAAATGGAAAGGCAAAAGAATCATAGGAAAAGTTGATTAATTTTAAGTATGATGTTCCGAAGTTCGATTTTAACCCTATTTTTCTTGGCATCATTGCATGCTAATCTTAACGCGCAAGAAAATCAAGCTGATTCAGTTAAAAATATCCTACGGATAAACTTTGTTAATCCTGCTTTGGAGTATGAGCTCAAAACCTCAAATAGCTCAGTTATTACTGGCGCAGCTGGAATAGGGTACAGCGGTAGCTATCGAGAATTGGAATTATCAAGTGCAAACGGACTAGTATACATTATTAGTCCGTTTGTTGATATTCAGCACAAGTGGTACTACAACAGAAACAAGCGCGTTACCAAGGATAAAAGCGTTAAAGGCAATGCCGGAAATTATTTCTCATTACGAGGAATAACCCGCTTTTCCGCGATTACCGAAAATGTAACTCGAACCGATAATTTGGATTTTGCCGTTGGACCTACTTGGGGAATTCAAAGGAATTATGGAAAAATCCACTTCCTATTGGATTTTGGCCCACAGTTCTATTTTGACGCTATCGGAAATTCTGGTTTCTTCCCATTAATGGTACAAATCAATGTCGGTTTGAACTTACAGCAAAAATAAAAGGAGCATTAGTGGATTCATTTTTTTCATGGTTGAAGCGCATAAAAAGTCATGATATCTTTCCAGTAACACAGAATAAACCAACAAGCCGTTATTTCTCGTAAATCTAATGATGGGTTAAATAGCTATTCTCATAAACCAATAGTCTTCCTATGAACCGAAAATTTTGGATTTTACTGTTTGTTTGCACTCTTTTCTCTTGCGTTGGGGGCAAGTTCAACTATTCATTTGATACAGGAAGGCAATTGGACTTTAGCCAAGGCAAGTGGATTTTCAACAAGACTGAATCCAATTCCAAAGTATTTGATAGTGAGCTCAACGTGCTGGCATACAATGAATTTAGAAAACTGCTAGGCGATTCTTTAATGGATTTGAACGCCTTGCGTGCCAAAAAAATGATTCCACCAAAAATTGAATTTGAACTGTCAAAAGAAGCCTTGCAACAACTAGGCAAGGACACCGATTGCCAATATCTCATCAACACTAGAGGATACATCGTTGGAAATGGTGCAGGAAGCGTTTCCTTTGATACAGGTAACGGATACTACAGTGCTAGTAATCAATCTTCTGTTTCTATCGCCATTTATGACCTTGTATCAGGGACACTACTTTCCGCATCCCAAGCTGTCGGAAAGGCTACTGCAGAGAATTCGCATTTTGACGACAACAGAGGTATTCCCGCCATAAATTCCAGTGCAGAAACCCTTATGCTAAAAGCGGCCAAAAACCTCATTGGAAAATACGAGAAGTACCGATTGGATAAATAAGTTAAATGAGGTTCGAGGTTCGGTTTCAAATGTCAATAGAATTTTTTTGTAACAATTCTAAATAGGTTTTCTCTTTGTACAAACAACCAGAAAACCATGAGATCATTCTTAAAGATATCTATTCTCTTACTTGCCATAAATGCAGCCGGCCAAACC
>JBCBCH010000482.1:0-2260 GCA_038530835.1 Bacteroidota bacterium
GTACAATCGCTTGAAAAGGTAAATGCCGAAGCCCATGCGCGTTTTGATGCTTTGGAACGCTCTTATGAATATTGGGTTGTACAGGAGAAGCATCCATTTTTTATAGACCATGCCCATTGCATGCGATTTCCTTTGAATTTTGGAGCTATGAACGAGGCGGCCGCCATTCTTTTGGAGTATGAGGATTTTGAGTGCTTTTCCAAAAGCCATTCTGATGCAAAAACCTTTATTTGTGATGTGCGCAAGGCCGAATGGATTGAGCGAGATGAACTTCTGGTATTTACGATTTCAGCTGACCGTTTTTTGCGAAACATGGTTAGGGCGATTACGGGGACCTTATTGGAGATAGGAATGGGGAAAAGGAAAGTAACCGATATGCATCAAATTATTCAAAGCAAGAATAGGTCTGAGGCAGGGGTTTCCGTCCCCGCAAAAGGGCTATATTTGACTCAGGTACAATATCCAAATTCCATTTTTTGATGAGCAACAATTCCGAAATTGGGAAAGCTTTTGATTTCGGTCTATTCCGAAGGGTTTTTGCCTACACCAAGGCCTACCGTACTATTTTTTGGACCGTGGTAATTGCCGCCATATTATCAGCAGCGTTTGCGGTTTTGATTCCGCAGTTGGTGAAGTCCATCATCAATGAAGCCCTCTCATCTAAAGATGGAGAGCTGCTATTCACCCTTACCCTTGCCATGCTTGGTACGCTAGTAGGTCAAGTGATAGCGCAATTATCATTCAACTATTTCGCCAATTTATTGGGAGAGTCCGTGATTCGTGATATTCGTGTGAAACTTTTTCAAAAGATGATGGGTTTCAAAATGACCTATTTTGACAACTCTTCCATAGGGGTTTTGGTAACCCGTGCAGTGGCCGATATGCAACGGATAGGCGAAATATTCAGCCAAGGTTTTTTTGTGATTGTTTCCGACTTGTTAAAGATGGTTTCAGCAGCAATTATCATGCTCTTGGCCAACTGGAAATTGGCTTTGATAGTGTTTGCCATCTTACCGGTGATTTTGATTGCCACACGATTGTTTCAACAAGCTATGAAAGTGGCTTTTGTTGAAGTCCGTTCACAAGTCGCCAATTTGAACTCTTTTGTGCAAGAGCGCATTGCGGGAATGAAAATCATTCAGCTATTTACCCGAGAGGATATTGAAAAGAAGAAATTCCGCGACATCAACGAAAAACACCAAAATGCTTGGTTACGAACCGTTTGGTACAATTCCATCTTCTTTCCCATCGCAGAGATTTCCTATTCGATTGGGATTGGATTGGTAGTGTATTTCGGGGTAATCCAAAACATCGAAAATGTAGCCTTGAATGATACAGGGTCTATTTTCGCTTTCTTTTTCTTGATGGATTTGTTGTTCAGGCCGCTTCGCCAAATTGCCGACAAGTTCAATACCCTTCAAATGGGGATGGTCGCCGCGAACCGTGTCTTCAAGATTTTAGACACTGATAGTCGCATCCCTGACAACGGAACATTGGAAAAATCCAAAGTAAAAGGAGATATTGAGTTTGAAGAAGTGCGTTTTAGTTATGTAGAAGATGAAGAAGTGCTCCATGGCATTTCATTTGAAGTAAAGGCTGGAGAAACGGTTGCCATTGTTGGCGCTACGGGCGCGGGTAAGTCTACCATTATAAACTTGTTAAGTAGGTTTTACGAAATCAATTCAGGGCATATTCGCATTGATGGGACCGATATCAAAGATTTCACTTTAAGGTCATTGCGTTCCCATATTGCTGTTGTTTTACAGGATGTTTTCCTATTTGCCGATACCATCGCGAAAAATATTACGCTGGGCAACCCTGACATCACAGAGGCCGAAATTATTGCGGCTGCGAAGCAAATTGGCGTACATGATTTCATATCTAGTTTGCCGGGAGAATATCAGTACAATGTCAAAGAGCGTGGTACCATGCTGTCAAGCGGTCAGCGACAATTGCTCGCCTTCTTGCGTGCCTACGTAAGCAATCCCACTATATTGATTTTGGATGAAGCCACTTCTTCGGTAGACACCTATTCTGAGCAATTGATTCAAAAGGCTACGGATAAGATTACCGAGGGGCGGACATCCATTGTAATTGCCCACCGCTTGGCTACCATCAAAAAAGCAGACAAGATTTTGGTGATGGAAGCTGGCCACATTGTTGAAATTGGGCCTCGTACAAATTGCTATAGTAGCCTCCTTTTTCCAATAAAGATTTGTGGTCACCCATTTCAACAATGTGGCCAGCTTCCATCACCAAA